>JABABF010000065.1 GCA_014238345.1 Gammaproteobacteria bacterium | reverse complement strand
CGAAGCAGAAACAGGCACCAACTGGGAAATAGACATGGGAATGTGACTGAGAGGACGATCACCTTTCTGCTTGAGGTTGTCAGCTAGTTGCTGCACTGCGGTAGAAAAAAGCACCGATATCCTGTTAGGCTCGGTTTTCGGCCCGATCACTTGATCGTTCAGTGGATTCCGGGTTATGATGCTTCTGTCCTGGCTGGCCTGGCGGGAGCGGCAGTCAGCAGATTCAGCCATCCACCCGCAGAACGTGATGAAAGCCTCCTGATCTCATGCGCGCAAACACTGCAACAGCAGGGCGGTCTCCCAAAGATCCCGCAGGCGCGCTGCACCCGCCCTCCAGGCCATTCATGGAACAGTTGGCAGAGAGGTGCGAGTGCTCCACCCTGCAAGGCACAGCTACCCCCTGTCGCCACGAAGACCTGCTGGAGATCCACGCTGCCCTGACAGTAGCCCTGGAAGGCGTGCGCTGCGGCAGCGTGCAGGAGGAAGAAGCAGGACTGGCGGCGGCCGTGGTTGGAGCACTGGCTTTCGCCAGCCGCGCTCGATTGAAGATTGCCCAAGCCCTTGAGGCCAAGATTGCCTACAATCGCACGAGGTCCGATCACAAGACCGAACAGCGCCAGAAGGCCGGTGGAAAGCAGTTTTGAGCGCGCCTGCCGCCGTCGGACATGTAGGACAAGGGATCAACGCCCTCTGCCGCCGGTGTCATGCGGTCGCCAAGACGTGCGGATGGTGGGAGGCGGAGACCCCGGCCACAAGCAAGCGTGCAGCACAGCACAAGGGCGCGCTGATCGCTCTCATGCACTCGGAACTGTCGGAAGCACACGAAGGAATGAAGTCTCCAGGCACCCGTGACAACAAGCTCCCGATGTTTCTCTCGCTTGAAGTGGAGATCGCCGACCTGCTGATCCGGATCTTCGATTATGCGGGCGGATACGACAGGGACATTGGCCGGGCGGTGGAAGACCACCTGGCCGTACTGGGAAAGACGCAAGATACCCCCTGATTCACTAGAGGTTTACAGCCCATGACTCATCATCCCCACAGAATCCCACTTGCCAAAATCCATATGACACGAAGCGCCTGAATTAGACTTTTCGCAGAACACACAGGAGAGAGCACCATGCTGCCTAACACAACCACAACCGAACCCAGAGACCTGAAACGCCAGGTTGAGGACTTTAACCCGCCGGAAAGTCCGCTGATCACCGCCGCCCGCCACGGGGACACAGGGTGGCTCCGGGGGGCGCTCGCCCTGGGCGCAGACCCCAACTGGCGCACGATCTCAGGCCAAACTGCCCTGCTCACGGCCGTGCGCGGCACGGCCGTGCGCGGAGGACTCCTGGAGATCGTGGAGATACTGCTGGAGGTACCGTCGGAATACGTCACCCTGACGGGACT
>JABABF010000064.1 GCA_014238345.1 Gammaproteobacteria bacterium | reverse complement strand
CGGCACTTCCACATCCGGCGCATCCGGGAAGCCAGCAAACTCCGGTACTGTCAAGTTTACCATGCCCTGTACGCGCGATTCACACAGCGCTAAGCACTCTTTGTGCGGCAGTAACCAAAACAGCCCCTGACGGATTTCCTCGAAGACGAGTGTGGCGTGTGCATCCGGCGACATGCCTGTGTCCATCCCCACGACAAGGAATTCGTGGAAGGCCGCCTCGCCAGGGTCCTTGCGTGGTGCCTCTGTGCCGTATTCCTGGGGTCGCCGCGGATCCTTCATCAGGTTGGTCGCCACGCCCCCCGGGCACAGCACCGAGATGCCGATGTCGGCATTGCGCCCCTGTAAGTCGAATAGCAAACACTCGGTGAAGCCGAGCACCGCGTGCTTGCTGGCAGTGTAGACGGCCAGCGCCGGGCTGGCCATCAGCCCAGCCTGCGAGGAGGTGTTGACAATCCACGCGGGTGCGTCCTGCTCTAACATGCGCGGCACGAAGGCGTTGCAACCGTTGACGATGCCGTAGAGGTTGACATCCATGCACCAGCGCCAATCCTCCAGCGAGCGGGTCCAAGCGAGGCCGTCCATCATCACCCCAGCATTGTTGAACAATAAGTGCGCGGCACCAAAGCGCTCGTAACAAGCCGCCGCCAGCGACTCTAAATCCTCGGGGCGGCGCACATCGACCACCTGCGCGAGGGTCTGCGCCCCAGTCGCTTGTAACTCGGCCTCGGCCTTGGCCAGTGGCTCGGCTCGGTTGTCGGCCAGCACCACATGCATTCCTTCACTGGCCGCCTGCTTGGCGAAGCTAAAGCCAATGCCGCTGGCACCGCCGGTGACAATAGCCACTTTGCCCGCGCTGATGACATCTTTGCCCGTGCCGCTCATGAGCTCACTGCCCCCAATTGCAGTGCCGCATCCGCTGCGGCGTAGTCACCACCGCGAAAATGCGGGATGACCTGCTCGCCGATGAGGCGAATCGACTCCATAATCTTCTCCTGTGGCACCGTGCCCATCTGCATCAGGAACATGATCTCGTCCGCTCCTGCGTTGATGAGACGCTGCACATAGGTGATGGCATCTTCAGGGGTGCCGTAGGCGTTGTTAGGGTTGTACATACCAGTATGCTCACTGCCGATGGGGATCTTCTCTTCATTGAGCCAAGCCACGACCTGCTCGCGGCTGTGCTCCATGATCTCTTGTAACTCGTCCGCGCCGAGCTCCGCTGTGCTCGGTGGTGGGCCATCATTGTACCAATGGCCTATGGATTCCGCAAAGAAACGCTGGCCGCGCAGGCCGATGCGCCGCGCCTCGTCGCCGTCCGGCAACACCATCGCCGGGCACAGTGCACTCAGGTGCAAGGTGGGCACCGCCCCCACTTGATCCTCAGTACGGCGCTCGGCGAAGGCGCGCCGGTAGGTGGCGCTCTTCTCGGCGATATCGCTCGGCCCGCCGAAGCCTAGTACCAGCGCGCCGAGACCTCGCCCACCCGCGGTGAGTAGCGATTCGGTGCGGGTGCAGGCCAGATACAGCGGTGGGTGTGGCTGTTGCATGGGCTTGGGGTGGATCGGCCGAGGTGGCACCGTCACATAGCGTCCCTCGCAGCTGAAATCGCCGTCCTCCCACATACGCGGGATCAGATACATGACCTCGTCGACCTGTGCCTGTAAATCTTCCAGCTGGTTGCCGAAGGCGCCCGCCTCCTGTTGGGTACCGCCTTTGCCCATACCGAAGTGGACGCGCCCACCGCTAAGGATATCCAGCATAGCGATGCGCTCAGCCACTTTGATCGGGTGATTTTGGGCGGGCGGCAGGCAGACCACGCCGTGGCCGATTTCCAGCCGCGAGGTCTTGCCCGCAATAAAGGCGAGAAAGGTCTCCGGTGTACTCATGTGGGCGTACTGGGTCAGCGCGGTGTGCTCCACCGCCCAGATGCCGTCAAAGCCCATCTCTTCGGCCAGTAGCGCCTGCGCCACGCTGTCGTGGAATATCTGTTGTTCTGAGGTGCGCGAGGTATCGACGATTTGCGCTTCGAAGATCATTGAGAACTTCATGGCTGCCGCCTAGCTGTGTCGGTGGGAGGCTTGGCTGTGGCTGGCGCTCAGTGATCGATGGAGATCGGCTGCCAGCGGGTCAGCACAGCGTGTAAGGCTAGCGCGGCGGCACTCCAAGCGGCGGCGCTGTAGAGATAGCCCGGATAGTAGCCGATGACGCGTTCGGCGAACAATGCCGCTGGCAGACCCGCCGAGTTGCCGCCGAACCAGTAGAAGCCGAGGTTGGACAACAGGAAAGTGGTGGCGGAGCCGAGCAACAGGGCGGTGATGCAACGCAGGGCAGTGGTGGCATCTGCTTGGATGCCGTAGCGTGCCGCCCAAGCACCGGCTACCCACAGAGCGGCGTAGGCTGGCAACAGGAAAGCGTAGCCCGAGGTAAAGCAGTTGGCACCGACATGAAGCGCCCCGATGGCCAGCGCATCAACGAGTG
>JABABF010000063.1 GCA_014238345.1 Gammaproteobacteria bacterium | reverse complement strand
CCCGACAATGCGCCATCTGTCACCGTCAAGGTCACCGTTGTGCCAGCCGCCACTCCCGACAGACTCACGCTCAGGCTACTGGTGGTGCGCAACAGCTCCGCCACTGTGCCCTCCGAGGCCGCCACTATCGCCGAGGATGACAGGCCGTAGGACAAATCCACCGCCCCACTATCGTTCACAGCAGATACTTCTATCACAAAGGCCTCGCCACCGACTACCGCCGCCGGAGCGCTCAACTCAAGACGCGTCGCCACCACATCCACCGTCACTGTCGCCGCATCCGACAGTGCGCCATCCGTCACCGTCAAGGTCACCGTTGCGCCATCCGCCACTCCCGACAGACTCACTGTCAATGTATTGGTCGTGTGCGAGAGTATCGACAACGCCCCTGCCGAAGCCTCCACTGTCGCCGAAGATGACAGGATGTAGTCCGTATCTATATTTCCAAAGATATCTGCAAACAACAGGGCAATACCAAAGAACTCATCCGCAACCACCGAGGCCGGCACACTCACTCGCAGTTCACTACCCTCTACAGCTACCACTACCCTCGCCGCGCCGGTCCGTAATACCCCTTGCACTGGAGCCACTACCGATACCCAGAGATTGCGACCATCTAATTGCCCGCCGCCAAGGCGCAACTGCAAGCCGCCGGGTATCAATACTTGGCTCAATTCGGCATTGCCCCGCGACACCGAGGCCTCCGCAGAGGTCAACACAAAGTCGTTATCCTCGTTGCCCTGCGCATCATGACCCTGAACCGTCACAGCAAAACTACTCCCCGCCACTACCGTAGCGGGCAACTCCAATGCCAGACGCGTCGCCACTACTAAGGCTGTAACCGTCGTCATCCCTGACGCCCCGTCCTGATTCAACGTAAACACCACCGGCCGGTTGTCCTCGGCCTGCAGAATGGTCAACTCCAATTGGTTACCCCCCCGCAACACGGGCTCACTGGTCAACACACCTGTAGTCGCCACCAAATCAATCGGCTCAGTCAAACGAAAGGCCGGCACCACTACTCCACCTGTCGTCAAAGCCACCACCTGAATATTGAGAGGCACCCCTACCTGCAACAAGGAGGCATCTGCTGTCAACCGCAAACTCTCCAGCGGGGGGAGCATAGGTTGCACGGCCACTGAACCAGACAGCGCCTCATTAAGATCCACAACCGTCAACAGCGCAGTCGCCCCCACACTCAGTGCCGGCAATGACAGCGACAGCACCGTATCCGATACACGGCTCACCGGCAGGCTCACAGTGCTGCCATCGGACTGCAACAAAGACACTGAGAGCGCCATCGATGTGGGGAGCACATAGTCGGTATCGGCAAAGTCATCGGTTGCCTCCCCCAACACTTCCAATGCAAAAGGCACATCAATAGTGATCAAACTGGGCGCTGTCAGGCGCAAACGCGCGGCCACCACATTCAGCGTTACCGTCGTCGCGCCCGACAGTGCGCCATCCGTTAACGTCAAGGGCACCACTGAGCCATCCATCAATCCAAACAACGTCACGTGCAGGATACCGTTAAATATTGAGACATGGCCGCAACAGCCCCCCAACCTCGCCGTAGATGGCAGGATGTAGGACACATCCACTAACCCGCGATCATCCACAGCAGACACTTCTATCACAAACTCCTCACCACCAATCACTACCGCCGGAGCGTTCAACTCAAGACGCGTCGCCACCACACCCACCATCACTATCGCCGTACCCGACAGTGCGCCATCTGTCACCGTCAATAGCACCGTTGTGCCATCCGCCACTCCCGACAGACTCACGGTCAATGTGTTGGTCGTGTTCGAGAGTATTGACAACACTCCTGACGAAGTCTCCACTGTCGCTGAAGATGACAGGATGTAGGACACATCCACCGAACCGCTATCGTCCACGCCCAGCGCTTGCACCGCAAACGCCTCGCCACCAACCACTACCTCCGGGGCGCTCAACTCAAGGCGCGTCGCCATTACTGGCACGCTCACTAGCACTGTCGCTGTGCCCGACAAGGCGCCATCCGTCACCGTCAAGGTCACCGTCGTGCCGTCTGCCTCTACCAACAGACTCACTATCAATGTGTTGGTCGCGCCTGATAGTATTGACAACACTCCTGACGAAGTCTCCACTGTCGCCGAAGAT
>JABABF010000062.1 GCA_014238345.1 Gammaproteobacteria bacterium | reverse complement strand
CTGCTAAAGGTTGCGGCTCATGCCCTTTGTAATGGTTCAAAATGCGCCGCAAGGAACGGGCGCCGCGCGGCAACCGCCCGGCGTGGGTGCGCCACCGCCAGCCCAAATTGCCGACCACCCGCAACGGCCATGGACACAGGTCGGCCGGGGCGGTCTGCACAATATTAGAGTGACGCAGCTTGCGCTCGTCTGCGGCAGCGGCAGCAGCACGGCTACCCGCCAGTGAGATCAGTCCGATGGCACCAGAATCACGCAGTTGAAAAACCAGTTCACGCTCGGTGTAGAGCGGGTTGGCGTTGACCACCACCAACCCAGCACGCAACGCACCAAACAGAGCGATGAAGTACTGTGCCAGCGTCGGCAATTGAATGGCCACCCGATCACCAGGCTCTAAATCGGTCTGTTCAATCAACCAGCGTCCGAAGGATGCCGACCAGACATGCAACTGACGGTAGGAATAGTCCCCACCGGGCTGTGTCAGTGCGATGGCATCGCCGCGCTTGAGCGCCTCACGCTCAAATAATGCGACGGGATCCAATATTGATGCTCGTGTCGTTGCGCTCATTGCACTTCAGATTAAAATCTTGCCAGCTGATACCCGTATATGATGATAACAATCTACGAGCGAGAACAGGAAACCGCTATGAACAATATGGTGCGCCATTTTGGCTACGACGAGTTAAGTATCGGCCAACAAGCCTCTTACACACGCCGCTTGGAAGAGCGCGATCTACTGCTATTTGCCGCCGTGTCCGGCGACCGCAACCCCCTGCATCTGGATGCACAGTACGCCTCAACCACCCCTTTTGGCCAACGCATTGCACACGGCATGTGGACCGCTGGGGTGATTTCCGCCGCTCTGGCTATGGAACTACCCGGACCGGGGAGTATCTACTTAAAACAGACGCTGGAGTTTAAGGCTCCAGTCTTCGTCGGGGACACTATCACTGTGCAGCTGGAGGTGCTGGAAAAACGCGATAAGAATCGCATTGTCCGACTCAGCTGTCAGGCGAGCAATCAAGACGCTCGCACCGTAGTACGAGGCGAGGCAACTGCCATTGCTCCAGAGCGGGGCGGTGAGTTGCCCTGTCCACCACTTCCCGATCTCAATGGATGAAGCAGCACACCCAAACGCCGCAATTCGCCACTATCGACTGGTTGCCTGACGGCTCGGCATACTGTAGACGACACCGCGACCGCTACAGCTCAGCAGCCGGAGCACTGGGCGAGAGTGAGCACAACTTCTTGGCTGGCAATGATCTGGAGCGACGCTGGCGGCGACTGGGCAAGGGTGCGCTGTTTAGCATCGGCGAGATCGGCTTCGGCGCTGGACGCAACTTCCTGTCCGCCTGGGCGCTATGGCAGCGCTGTGCACCACCAGATGCCCGCCTGCACTACCTCGCTGCCGAGCGCTACCCGATGCACTGCCATCAACTGGCTCGGGCGGTGGCCGTCTGGCCGCAGCTGAGCGCACAGGCCAAAGCCTTGCTCGCCGTGTGGCCCCCGCCACTGCCCGGTAGCCACCGCCTAGCGCTAGACGATGGGCGGGTGCAGCTGAGCTTGTTGATCGACGATGCCACAGCCGCCTTCGCCCAGCATCCGGTCGGACCGGGCATAGATGCCTGGTTCTTGGATGGCTTTGCCCCCGTATGCAATGCCGATGCCTGGTCCTCGGCGCTGTGCCACCAACTGCGCCGCCACAGCCGCAAACGCGCCAGCTACGCCACCTATAGCGCGGCTGGCGGGGTGCGACGGCAGCTGCGCAAACACGGTTTTGCGGTACGTTGTGTAGCTGGCTACGGGAGTAAATCCGAATCGCTACGGGGACGCTTGGCCAGTGGCGGGCGGCGGCCACCGCAGAGCCGACCGAACTCGGCACTGGTCGTCGGGGCAGGCATCGTCGGTGCGGCCAGTGCCCGCCAACTAGCCGATCGCGGGCTCAGCGTTACCGTGCTGGAGCGGGGCGAGGAACCAGCCTGTGGTGCTTCCGGACAACCCGCCACAGTCATCTACCCGCGCTTTAGCGCCAGTTGGACACCACAGGCTCGCTTCGCACTGGCCGCCTATCTGCACGCATTGCGCCTCTACCCGCCGCTGTTAAGCCTCAACAGGACACTTATTCACCGCAATGGTGGGTTCCCTGGTCTGTTGCAACTCGCCTCAGATCCAGCCTTAGAGCGGCGCTGCCACCAGCTGACCGAGCGCTACGCCGAATGTCCGGAACTGCTCAGAGCAGTGGATGCCACACAGGCATCGCAGCTCGCTGGCATCACGCTAAATCACGGCGGGCTGTTCTATCCAGGCGGCGGCTGGCTGGTGCCAGCAAGAGCCTGCAGTGCGCTACTCGATCATCCCTCTATCCACTGCCTCTTCGGGGAAGAAGTGCATCTGCACCGCGCTGGGCGACTGTGGTGCGCCGCAACAGCACAGGGAGTGGCACTGGCCAAGGCTCAGTGCGCCGTGCTGGCCACAGGCACCGGTCTCTCACCCGCACCGCCACTGCCACTACGAGCACTGCGTGGACAAAGTAGTGGCATCGCCGCCACCCGCAGTAGCGCCGCTTTACGCACTGTGCTGTGCCACCGCGGCTATCTGTTGCCGCCACAGGACGGACATCAGCAGTTGGGAGCGACTTATGGACGCGACGATCAGAGTTCAAACGCACACGAGGCCGATCATCAACTCAACTTAGCTCAGCTCAGCGATGCCGTTCCAGCACTGGCAGCGGAACTGCCACTGGCAGCCGACTGCACCGGCAGTGTCGGCTTCCGCTACACCAGCCCCGATCACCTGCCGCTGGTCGGGGCTGTGCGCGGCCAAGCGGGGTTGTATGTGAACTTGGGACATGGTAGCGCTGGCGTAGCACAGGCACCGCTGTGCGCTGAGTTGCTGAGTTGCCGCATCCTCAACGAGCCACCACCACTAGCGGGAGAACTATTGCGCACACTGGCACCGGGGCGCTTTGATGCGCCCCTACAATAAGCACACCACCTCATTATTATTCGCAATCATCAATCGATACCATGCCCCAGCCATCCCGCTCCACCGCCGTCCCCGACTTTGAGCTACAAGAGCAACAGGTCATTGATAGCCTCCAGCTAGAGGTCTCACTCTACCGACACCCAACCGTCGGTGCCCGCCACCTGCATCTGGCCAACAACAGCAAAGAGCAGGTCTTCTTGGTCGCCCTACCCACAGTGCCCACCGATTCCACGGGTGTCGCCCATGTGCTGGAGCATACCTCGCTCTGCGGTAGCCGCCGCTATCCCGTGCGCGACCCCTTCTTCATGATGCTACGGCGCTCGCTCAGCACCTTTATGAATGCACTGACCAGTAGCGACTGGACCGCCTACCCCTTCGCCAGCCAGAACCACAAAGATTTCTATAACTTGCTGGATGTCTATCTGGATGCTGTGTTCTTCCCCCGACTCGACCCGCTGGATTTTGCCCAAGAGGGACACCGTCTGGAGTTTGAGTCCCCAGATGACCCCAAAACACCACTAGTGCGGCGCGGCGTGGTCTACAACGAGATGAAGGGAGCCATGAGTCCAGTGACAGCACAGCTGTGGCAGGCGCTGTGCCGCCAGCTGTACCCAACCACCACCTACCACCACAACAGCGGCGGTGATCCAGCGGATATCCCCCAGCTCAGCCACGAGGCGCTGGTGGCCTTCCACCGTAGCCACTATCACCCCGGCCACGCCATCTTCATGAGCTGTGGCTCGCTGCCCGCTACCGATGTGCAGCGGTGCATAACCGACCGCGTGCTAAGCGAATTCACGACAGCGCCAGAGCAATCAATCCGAGTGCCCGCCGAGCGCCGCCTGCGCAAACCGGTGTGCGCTACACAGTCTTATGCGCTACGGGCGGAGGAGCAACATGAAGAGCAAGACCGCACACACATTGTCATCGCTTGGTTACTCGGGCTCAGTAGCAACCCTGAACAGCGGCTACGCGCCCAGCTGGTCAGCGGAATCCTATTGGGGGACAGTGCCGCACCACTGCAACGCGCCCTAGAGCACAGTCCGCTGGGACGCTCGCCCTCTGCGCTCTGCGGGCTCGACGAACAGCCACGCGAAATGAGCTTCATCTGTGGTCTGGAGGGCTGCGCTAGCGACCAGGCAGAGGCGGTGGAGATGCTGGTGTTGGAAAGCCTGCGCGACATTGCCAAAACGGGGGTGCCCACCGAGCGCATTGAGGCCGTACTACACCAACTGGAGTTGGAGCAGCGCGAAATCACCGGCGATGGCTTCCCCTACGGCCTGCAACTGTTGCTGAGCTGCCTATCGCCAATGTTGCACGGTGGCAGCGCCCCCGCAGCCCTCGACCCAGAGCCCACGCTCTCGCAGCTGCGCCAGGCGCTCCAGTCACCACAGTTCATCGGCCAGCTGGTGCGCGAGCTGTTGCTGGACAACCCGCACCGGGTGCGGCTATCGCTATGCCCTGACAGCACGCTGGCCGAGCAGCGCGATAGGCGTGAGCGCGAGGCACTTGAGCACGTCCGCTCGCAGCTGAGCGATGCGCAGAGCGCCGAGCTGGTGGCGAGCGCCGCCGCCCTCGCCGAGCGCCAGCAGAAGCAAGACGACCCCGAACTACTGCCGCGGGTATGCTTGGATGATGTGCCGACAGTGGTCGAGCACCCAGTGCCGATAGCTGGGCGCATCGGCAACCTACCGCTGTGCCAGTACGCCGCCCCGACCAACGGCTTGGTCTACCAGCAACTACTCACACCGCTACCGGCATTGGATGCAGAAGAGCGCCAATTGCTAGGGCTGTACAGTGGTTGCCTGCCCGAACTCGGCGCTGGCGACGATGATTATCTCAGCCTGCAACAGCGACAGAGCGCTGTCAGCGGCGGGGTCAAGGCATCAGTCGTACTCGGCGCGGCAATTGATGACGAGCAGCGCATCTGCGGCTATCTGTCGCTGGGTAGCAAAGCGTTGTTACGCAACGGCGAGGCTGCCGCAGAATTGCTGTGGCGCTACTACCGCGGGGCACGCTTCGATGAAATTGAACACTTGACCGAGTTGGTAGCACACTTCTGCGCCAGCGCCGAAGAGGGTGCCATCAGCAGTGGTCATCGCCTTGCCATCACTGCCGCCTGTAGCGGGATGAGTCCGCTGGCCGCACACCAACATCGCAACAGCGGCCTAGAGGGGCTAGAAAACCTGCGGCGGCTAGCACGAGAACTGCGCGAAGACAAGAGTCGGGGAGCAACGCTCGGCACCCAGCTGGCCACTCTGCACAGTCGCCTCAGCGCAGCTCCCCCAGAATGGCTACTGGTGGCCGAGGAAGCGGAGCTCACGCGCTCGCGCGAGCTGCTGGTCACGCTGGCCGAACAGCATCGCCAAACAGGAGCTGTAGAAGCAGCGGCTCCCCTACACTTAGCGCCATTACGCACGGCCACCCATCAGCAGTGGCACATGCAATCCGAAGTACATTTCTGTGCCCGCGCATGGCCGACAGTGCCCTACAATCACCCCGACACGGTAGCACTCAGCGTACTCGGCGAGTTTCTACGCAATCACTATCTGCACACAGCTGTGCGCGAGCGCGGCGGAGCCTACGGTGCTGGAGCCGGGCAGAACAGCGGCATCGCCGCCTTCCACTGCTTTTCCTACCGCGACCCGCGACTACAGGAAACCTTAGACGACTTCGATGCCGCCGTGGCTTGGCTGCTCAGCGAGCACCACGAGCCACGACTGTTGGAGGAGGCCATCCTCTGTGTGATATCCAAGCTGGACAAGCCCGGCTCACCAGCTGGCGAGGCCATGGGGCACTACCGACGCAACCTGCACGGTGTTGATGATGAGCTCTGGAACCGCCGCCGCCAGCGGGTGCTGGACACCAACCTAGAGGACTTGCGCCGGGTAGCCGAGCAGTATCTGAGAGCAGAGCAAGCCAGCACCGCGGTGATCACTCCAGCGGGGACAGCGGCGTTGGAAGGTTTTGAGTTGCGGGAGTTGGTGTTTTAATCAGACCAAGCAACTCCCGCAAGCTGGTGGTGTCCACGCTCAGCGACGATCAATAATCGTCGTCATCGTCGTCTTCTCCCTCCACCTGGGTCATCGCCGAGGAGGAGGCAGCACCAACGGCACTTCCCGCGCCCTGCTGAGACGACGTAATCGTATCAGCATGTTGCAAAAACTCCCGGTACACCGCCAGTGTCTGCTCTGGTGAGGCATTGATGTTGGATGTCATCTCACAGGCGCGGTACATCAGTTCGCGCACAATCAGCACGGCGGGATTACGCCCGCCCAAGGCTAATTCACTGACTGCACTCGATACCGAGGCACCTTCTTCGATACCTGCGTAGCCAGCATCCAAGCCCACGCCAACGGATGCACCCGCGGCAAAATCAGCGAAGCGAGACGCGCAGAATCGCTCCAGATGGCCATGCTTCTTGATCATGGCAGTCTTGTCGGACGGCACTTCGACGAGGATGTCAATACCGCCGCGCTCAATGAGATCGCTACTCGGTGGCGGCCACAAGCCGCCGCAACCGCTCAAGAAAGGTACAGCACTCAGCACCAGTGCTACTGCCAGCCGACTTAGCCCTTGCATGCCAAAATCCCTCAAGAAATCGCGCTCAACCCGATCCGTCCGGCGGACACAAGCTATCGCAATTCGCCAGACACCACACCATGATCATAGTTTAACAGCATTCAACTCACCCTTTCTCATCATCTTCTGAAAAGTCGATTTGGAAACTTTGTTCCCTTGGCCGGTATGACGTGGTGCGGAAGTACGCTGATGACTCTCCCCAGTGGAGGCATGGCCGCCTCTCTGCGACTTGCCAGCAATGAGCCCACGCAACTCGGGAGGCAGCTCTAAAGAGCTGCACTCCTCATCTACCGCCTCCTTACTCATTCGATAGGACTGCATTTTGACATCGTTGACATCGGTCTTCGCGTATTGCATACGCCCGGTAATCCTAAAAGTGGTCTTGGCCGCCGGGAATAAGTCAGCCACCTCGCCCCAATTCACTGTCTTAGTCTGTTTCTTGTAGGTGTTAACATAAACGCCAGTAAACTTGTTGTTCCACTTGGCAAGACCACCGGTAAGATTCCAGCCACCGTGGGTAAAAACGATGCTGCCACCGTCATAGTAGAATCTCGCACTAACGCCGTCACTGATGAAGAAACTAGATACCCGTCGGTTCATATATGCATAGGTCTGGGTTCCATCTGTAAAATCATAGTGGTAGCCCTCGCTCGCATTTACAAATCCTGTGGGGGTATTCGTTGACCGATTATCTTTGTCGTACAACCACGCATGTCCCTTGGGGTTGCTGTGGGGTTTGTCATAGATGAAACGGAATGTCACTGGGGTATCATCGTCCAACTTGAAATCCATCCAATACGGGATCCAGCCGTCGCTAAGTAGGGAACGCACATACAGAGCGAACACGTACACACCACGCTCCTCAGGAAAATCCACCCCCTGCTCATCGCTGACCTCTTTGGATTTGGTTTTAGATCCCCCCTTGCTAGAAGTGAAATCATAGCTGGCCGAGATCCCAAACGAAGCCCCACCGAATGTCGTGTCGAGCGAAGCTTCTGCAGTCGCCTCGGTACCAAAGTGGTTCTCAACGGACCAAGTGTAGCTATCCTCGACACCATGCGTTATGGCAATGGTGCGACTGGCTAAAATGCCACCGCAATTGTCGTAGCTCGTCGAAGCCACATATTGCCATTCACGCCGCGGGAAATCCATATGAGCTTTGGCGATGTTCAGTTTGGGTCTGTCAAATTCAACCGAATCAATATGGTTATAGTCCGGATCGGTGTTGATGCCCAAAGCCGACAAAACATGCGTCCTCACACTATGATCAGATTCCAAGGATTCTATCACCCCAGCAGTGAGATTAACTGTCTCCTTGCCAGTCGCCACTGGCGTTGCGAGTACCAAACTCGAGCCGACGAAAATTACAGCGAGCAAAGACAACAACTCACGGTATGCCCGATAGGTCGATAGTCCTAATGATTCCATGATGCAAACCCCTCCCTTAATCAGAGTTTAACTGCGTGCAGCTCACCCTTGCCCATCATCCGGTCAAAAGTTGCTTTGGAAACTTTGTTACCTTGGCCGGTATGACGTGGTGCGGCAGTGCGCCGTCCTCCCACCGCAGAGGCATGGCCGCCTCTCTGCGGCTTGCTAAAGCCGCCTCTCTGCGGCTTGCCAGCAACGCCCGGTGGCAGCCCTAAAACGCCGCACTCCTCATCGACCGCCGCGTCATTCAGTCTATAGGACACCATTTTGACATCGTTGACATCGGTCTTCTTGTATTGCATACGCCCAGCAATCCTAAAAGTGGTATCAGCGTTTGGGAATTGGTCGGCCACCTTGCCCCAAGCCACTGTCTTTTTATGCACCCTGTAGGGCGCGACATAAACGCCAGTAAACCTGTCGTTATATTTGGCATAAGCACCTGACATACGGCGGATGGAACGGCGGCTGGAAACCCCGCCAGGGTAGAAAATCTTGCTGCCACCATCGTAGAAAAATTGCACATAAGTACCCGGTTCGAGGTAGAAACGAGATGTCTTGCGGAGCATGTGCGCGCCTATACTGTAGGGGTTAGTAAAATCGTAGTGACGACCCTCCAGTGCGATCATATGTTCCCCAATCGTGTCCGTCTTAGTCGGCTCCAAGTCGCTATAAATCTCTATACGCTTTGGGGGATCCGAGATTGTTTGATCAACAAAAGTGAAAGTCACTGGGGTGGTTTTTCCCAACGTGAAATCCATCGAATACGGGATCCAGCCGTCGCTAAGTAGGGCACGCACATACAGGGCGAACACGTAAACACCGCGCTCATCTGGAAACTCCACCGCCTGCTCATCGCTGACCTCTTTAGATTCGGTTTTAGAACCGCCCTTGCTAGAAGTGAAATCATAGTTGGCAGATATCCCAAACGCAGTCCCAGCGAATGTTGTGTCGAACGAAGCCTCCGCAGTAACCCCGACACCAAAACTGTTCTCAACGGACCATTCGATGCTATCCTCGACACTATGTGTTATGGAAACGGTGCGATGGGCTGAAATACCGCCGCAATTGTCGTAGCTTGTCGAGGCCACATAGTGCCAGTTACTCCCTGGACCATCCATATGGGCTTTGGCGAGGTTCAGCTTGGCATTTTTGCCCAATGTGGCCCTCTCAAGATAGGTGGATGACGCCCCGGCACTTATGTTCAAAACCGACAAAACATGCGCCCTCACAGCAGGGGACTTCAAGGATTTTGACAGCCCATGAATGGGATTAATAATCTCCTTGCCAGTCGCCACCGGTGTTGTGAGCGCCAAACTCAAGCCGATGAAAAGTACAGCGACCAACGGCAACAACTGACGACATGCCTGATAAGTCGACAATCCTAATGATTTCATGATGCTAGCCTCTGTAGAGAATGCACGAACATACGGATTGGCAAGCCCCCTTAGAGGGCTCATCAATACTCTGCGTTTTGCACTATAAGCTCTATTATCAATCGTGCGCAACTACCACACCGTCGCTCACGCTACCTACAGATATTGAGCACAGATTCCTAGGAACTATCAGCGCCACCAAGTGCTCAATTATTTCAGCCCGCCGCGCCCAAGATCAGCCCGCTGGTCGGCACACTGGTGCCCGCCGTCACCACCACATGCTCGACCCCCGCCACTTGGTTCACCGCTTCACCGCGCACTTGGCGCACCGCCTCGGCCACGCCGTTGAGGCCGTGGATATAGGCCTCTCCGATCTGCCCGCCATGGGGATTCACCGGCAGTTTAGCACCGCGCCGGTGGTGTCCCTCGCGCACGAAAGCCCAGCCTTGACCCCGCTCGCAGAAACCGAAGGCCTCAAGCTGCGGTAGCACCGCCGGTGTAAAGTGATCATAGATTACCGCTGTCTGGATGTCAGCTGGCTCCAAGCCAGCCATCTCGTAGCAGCTGTTGGCCACCAGCTCCATCTCCGGTAAGCCGATGATGCTGTCTCGGTAGAAAGAAGTCATCATCCGCTGATCCTCGCTAGAGCCCTGCGCTGCACCGCGCACCAATACTGGCGTTGTACTCAGCTCTCGCGAGCGCCTCGCCGACACCATCACCAAGGCCACCGCACCGTCACTCTCCTGACAACAATCAAAGAGTCGCAAGGGCTCGGCAATCCAGCGCGAGGCCTGATGTTCTTCCAGTGTCAGGGGGCGGCCATGAAACCAGGCCTTGGGATTGGTAGCGGCAAAGTCCCGCGCCGCCACCGCCACATGACCGAAATCGGTGTCGCTTGCCCCAGTCTCATGCAGGTAGCGTTGCGCGGGCATGGCCAGCCACGAGGCCGGGGTCATCAGCCCGAAGGGCATAGTCCAACTGAAATCCACAGTCTCGAAGCTGTTGGGGTTCTCCTCCATCAGTCCACCCTGCCCAAAGCGGAAGCCGGAGCGCTCGTTCATCGCCCGATAGACCACCACCACCT
>JABABF010000061.1 GCA_014238345.1 Gammaproteobacteria bacterium | reverse complement strand
CCCTCAGGCATCTTGAACGAGTTTGCCAACAACACCATTGCTCCCCGCGCCGCTACCGTGGCCGATTTGGTGGCGGTGTGCGATGCCTATGCACAGGCCGCATGCGCTGCCAAAGAGGCGGGCTTTGACGGTGTCGAGCTGCACGGTGCCCACGGTTACTTGCTCGATGAATTTTTGTGGCATGAGACCAATCGTCGCGAAGATGCCTACGGCGGCAGTTTAGAGCGCCGGGTACGCTTGGTCGCCGAGGCAGTGGCGGCGGTGCGGGTTGCGGTGGGTGCTGACTATCCGATTGGGCTGCGCCTATCGCAGTGGAAGCAACAGGACTTTAAGGCGCGGCTGGTTGATACTCCAGCACAGTTAGCGCAGCTGGTCGAGCCGCTGAGCGAGGCGGGAGTCGATCTATTCCATGGTAGCACTCGGCGCTACTGGGAGCCCGCCTTTGAGGGTTCTGATCTGAATTTTGCGGGCTGGTTGCGCAAACTCAGCGGCAAGCCAGCGATCACAGTCGGCAGCGTGGGGTTGGACTCCACTTCTTTCCGGTCGGCTGGGGTGGCGGCCATTGACCCGTTGCTAGAGCGTCTGGCTCGCGGTGAGTTCGATCTGGTGGCGGTGGGGCGGGCGTTTTTGGCTGATCCCGACTGGGGGCTTAAGCTCAGCGAGGGGCGGGTGGGCGAGATTGAGCCTTTCACTGACGATTCCATCCGCAGTTATCCCTGACGCAGACCATGCCGTAGTCGTGCCGCTATTTGCAAGGCGGCACTTTGCTTTGCTATAATTCATTCTCAAGCACGGCTTTGGATTTGTGAGCCAAGTGCTTGCACTACCTTAAAGAGAGTCTTGAAGATTGAATTCTTTGTTGTCGGTACATGATGATGGCTAGACCGCTTCACCCACATACAGCACAACCTGGTGGCTCGCGCGCTCATTTGGGTTCAACACATGGTCGGCGGATAGACTCTTGGCTGGTGGATTACCACGGCTTTTGGTTTCAATACATCCACCGCGCCAGCCCAGACACCCTGCTAGAGCGGGTGGGCAATTGCGGGGGAGCCTACCATGCCGCTGCTCAGCCGGGCAGTGTTTATGCAGGCGATGACCACCACGCCCACCCCGCGTTGTCGGCGGTGACTACTCCGTACAGTCAGGCGAGTGGCGGAGCGACTTGGCCACCGCCCATTGCCGAGGTGCGGCGTCAGTTGGGCGATGCGGTGTGGGGAAGATTGTTCCGCTATGCCTTTGTGCGCAACCCGTGGGATCGCCTGCTCTCGGTCTACTACTCCAGCGGTGGGTCCTCTGCCAAATCCGATAAATCGGGGGACTCTTTTCGCGCCTTTGTGCGCACCCTCCCCGAAGTGTTGCGCTTAGGTCACGGTGCTTTGGGACACGACATCTATATGCCCGCTGCACTGCGTAGCCAGTTTGAGATGATCACTGATGAGAACGGTGAACTGCTAGTTAATTTCATCGCCCGCTTTGAGGATTTGAGCAGTGAATTGGATTTGCTGAGCTGGTTCAGCGGGGTATCCAATCTAAGCGAGCATGTTAGCGCTGAGAAGGGTGGCGGCTTGATCGGTGATCCGCCGGGACACTATTCCCAGTACTACGACGATGAGACACAGCAGATTGTCGCTGAATGTTACCGGTCAGATTTGCAAGTCATCGGCTACGAGTACGAAGACATGAGCGGCGGTGAGGTCAAATGATGAGCGAGCACGAGCAACCCAGCGATAAGCAAGACGAGCAGATGGCGGCGGGGGATGCTGCACAGCAATCAGATAAAGCGGATGTAGATGTGGCTTCAGCAGCCCCAGCAGAAAAAACCACGCAAAAAACGCCCGCCGCGGCGAGTACAACAACTGATGCTAAGCCGAGTGAGTCGGCAGCAAAGTCAAAGCAGTCGTCTTCGTCTCGCATCCAAGTCCCAGAGTCGGTAGCGTCAACATCGGCGAAAAAGAAAGCGCGAGCCAAGCCCAAGAAGAAGGTTGCTACTAAGGCGAGTGGCGGGGGTGGAGGTATATCGCCGCCAGCACCGCCTCCGCCTAGCCCAGAGTCACAACAGCCCACTGTTGCCGCGGCTTCCGAGCCCCGCAAGCGACCGCGACCGCATCGTGCCGCCGAGCGGCCAAGCAACGAGCCGACAGT
>JABABF010000060.1 GCA_014238345.1 Gammaproteobacteria bacterium | reverse complement strand
AGCACCAGTAATGGCCAGTGCCATAGGTACAGCGAGTAGGAGAGTAGGCCGATGTAGACAACGGGTCGCCAACTGAGCCAGAGACCCACGGATGTCGGCCGGTCGCTGTTGGCGTGGATGCACAGCGCGGTACCCATACAGGGCAACAGTGCCGCCCAGCCTGGGAAGGCAGTGGCATCCGAGAAAGCTGTCACACTGATGCCGATGCACAACAGGCCCAGGAGGGCTAGCGCCTCGGCGGTCGCCCGCGAGAGTGTCGGTGCGACACCGAGCGCCAGCAGTGCACCCAGCAACAGTTCCCAAGCACGGGTATGAGGGAAGTAGAAAGCGCCCGCGGGGTGTAAGGGAGTCCACACGATGCACAGCGCCAGTGAGCCCAGGGCAATGGCGGCGACGATCAGCCGCTGCTGTTTTGCGTAATTTTTTGAGAGCCACATCAACAGCAGTGGAAAGAGCAGATAGAACTGCTCCTCCACCGCCAGTGACCACATATGCAACAGCGGCAGGGTATCTGCATCAGGAGCGAAATAGTCGCTGAGGAGCAACGATTGATGGATGTTGGCACCAAACAGCAGGGTGGCGAGCAATGCCCGTGAGAATTCGACATGAAAGGATGGCAGTAACAGGAAGTGGGCGGCGACGGCGGTGAATAGCAGCACCGCCAGCAACGCCGGGGCGAGGCGCCGCAGACGGCGCTCGTAGAAGCCCGCGAGGGTGAAGCTGCCAGCGTCCAGCTCGGCACAGATCAAGCGGGTGATCAGGAAGCCGGAGATGACGAAGAACACATCGACCCCGACAAAGCCACCGCCAAAGCCGGGCAAGCCAGCGTGATAGAGCACCACAGGCAGGATGGCCAGCGCCCGCAGGCCATCTATATCGGGGCGGTGGCCGAGTTGCGATGTGGATTTCATGTTCAGCTGGCTTGGCGCAGGATGGCCAGCGCCCGCAGGTCATCTATATCGGGGCGGTGGCCGAGCGGGGTTACTTGCGTTGCCTGAGCATGCTAACTCACTCTAGCGCTACGTTGGGGTGGGTTCGTCACTCACTGTTAGGTGGGGTATCCACGGGCTTTTGGCTGGCGACGATGGCTTCCATCATCGGGTCGAAGATATCTTTGTAGCGGATGGCCTGTATGCTGTGGACATGATAGCGGTCGGTATAGACTATGTCACCTTGGTGCAAATAGGGGCAACCCTGCGGCGAACACATCACCGGGATAGGGTCGAGAATGTGGACTCCGTCTGCTGGCATAGAGCGCTTCAGCGCGGCGCGCAATTCGGCGTGCAATTTGGCACGGACGTTCCTTGGATCATGGGGGTAGAGGGTAGTTGTGGTTCCTTTGAACTTATGGGCCGTGTATAGAAGCGTACGCCCGGAGATGGGGATTTCGGGTACTGTTATCAGGAACCAAGTGTCAGCACCCGCTGCCTGTATCTCTTCGAATGTAGTACGCAGGTTTTTTTCGAGTATGGCTGGCGCGTATCGTGGGGTAATGATATGGCAGACTAGTAGGATATGTTTGATGTTATGTGTGCGGATGTATTCCAGCACTTCCTCAATGTACTCACGGTCATTTTGAGTTTTTATGGGACACCTCCACTTATTCGGGTCATTAATCCATTGCCCTTGAATTCCAAATTCT
>JABABF010000059.1 GCA_014238345.1 Gammaproteobacteria bacterium | reverse complement strand
CCCAATGTCAACAACAGCTCCGTGTTATCCGCCACACCTGAGACTGAGAGGATCATAGTGCTACTGGCAATGCTGACAATAGTGACCACGGCCTCCGGTGCCAAAAGCGCCTCAACTGTCGCCGAACTGCTGAGCGCAAATATGCTGGCTTCTGCACCAGCAGCATTGCGTCCCAGCACCTCTACCTCAAAGTCCTGACCTGATACCACTGTGGGCGACGCAGTGGCAACCAAGCTGGCGGTATCCGGCAACAGTACTGAGCCAGACAGCGTGCCCGAACCGGTGTCGTCCAGCACGGTCAGCATTAGGGGAGCGGATGGCGACGGCTGTATTTGCACTGACAGCACACCATCAGCATAGCTCAGTCCGGCCACCTCAGGCATGCTAGACAGCGCAGTAGGCGCATAGTCGAGGTCAATATTGCCGAGCGCATCAACACCACCGAGCTGCGTACTATAGCTGTGCCCGACCGTGCTAACCGAGAATGACTGCAGAGATAACAACAGCGCGGACGCACGCACATCCATCACCAACTCCGCTGTTGTCACCACCCCCCGATCCTCCAAAGTGAGCAGAGCTTTACTGCCTTCGCGCGCCTGCTGGACACGCAGCACCAGCGAGGTGAGAGAAGTGCCCAGCATATAGGTACTGGACAACGCACTGCCATCAAGGGAGGTCAAGGTCAAGCTCGTAGCAGGCGAAAACAAATAATCACCGTAGAGCAGAGAGCCATCACTACTGTATGGGGTTGCCGTCAACATCACATCATCTAGCACCTCTACCGGTGTAGGCAGACCCCCCAGCTGCAACATCGCGACCGGGCGCACCGAAAGTGTGAACGTACCAGTACTATGAATAAGGGTTGAGGAGCCGCGGTGGTCGACAATTCCAGTCACCTGATTGGAGATGTCAACGGATAGCTCAGACAGGTTGTCAGGCAAAGCGCCAACATGAAAGTAGAGCCGCATCAACGAAGGCCATTGACAGAAATCGCCACAAAGTATATTGGGGAAATTGATAGGATTCGAACCCTGCGCCCCCACCATGTGTACGGTCAGGAAGTTGCGTGATGATT
>JABABF010000058.1 GCA_014238345.1 Gammaproteobacteria bacterium | reverse complement strand
TTACGTAGGGTAGTGTCATCAGGCGCAACAATCGGTGCGACCAGTAGCCGCACGAGCCGTAGCGGATAGGAGAGCGTATGGGCATAAAAGAGTTCGCCGCCCTTTACTTCGGCACTCGAGTTTTCATTGGCAAAGACCAGCAGTTCTACTTGGTACCACTGCACGGCTCCCTCTTCCAGTGCCCCCTCATCAGCGACGGCAATCGCCGCTACCATCCACATAGCAACGCAGAGTAAGATGGGGTACGAGGTGCGGAGACACTGCATGGTCGTATGACTGCCCCCATCTCATAGCGGAGTGATAGATCGCTGTGCTATACAGCTATTAGCCACATTGTAGCCAATAGCATATGCCGCTAGAATGCCACCATGTACAGTCATCATTTCGGGCTCAGTGGCGCACCGATTGTTGCGCCTGATGACACTACCCTACGTAATCTGCGTTCACATCAGGCAGAGGATTACTGGGACGATGGAGCATTAGCACCCCCCGCTACAAACATCGCCGAGCTGAATGCTAGGGATGCATCCCTACAATGGTGGGAGGATGGTTTGGCAGATGAGGAAACCACTCATAGCACACCGGAGCGGACCGCAGGGGTGCCCCCGCGCACCAGTGATACCGGGGGCAACAATGTCAGTGACCTGCCTGAGGACAGCAGTGCAACTCTTCCCTATCAGGTGCTTCCTCCGGATCAGTGGAATCTCGCCACCGCACACAATAATTTACGGCAAGATCACAATGGTTATCGAATACTCTTTCACGAGGCTTGGCTACAGCCAGTGTACAGTCGAGAAGAGGCGCAGTCGGTGTTGATTGAGGGTGGGCAAGTCGTCGCCCAATTGCAGCGAGAGCTATCGGGTTATCTGACGCTCAGTGCCAGCCGCTACCTGCATTTAGATGTAGATTTATGGTTGCAGGACGAAGAGCGCCTGCGCCGAGGCCATCAAAAAAAGGCGCGGGTACTCACCTTGGTACCCGTATTGCCGGGCACCCTCAGCTTGGAAACAGATGCCGGGCTAGATAGCGATGACAACGATGCTTTGTCGCGGGTGTTGCGACAGCTACACGCCACTGACACGCCAGCGCGACCACTACTGCGTATGCGACAGCACCGCAAGATGACAGCGCAGAGCCTGCATTTCCTCGATCATCCCGCTTTTGGGGTGCTGATATCAGTGGCACCCGCGCCGACGAATCCTGATCAATAAATCGAATTGTG
>JABABF010000057.1 GCA_014238345.1 Gammaproteobacteria bacterium | reverse complement strand
TTCCTCGGAATAATAGGGTTGCATCAATGACATCCACCATATCGCTAGTCAGATCGAGTTGGATCGCATCCCTGACCAGCACGGCAAGCCCGCTGGAGCAGTTGTTGTCTGTGTCGATCTCATCAGTTGAGGTGTCAAGCACACAAGCACCTACATAATATGTATCTCCCACAGTCAGCGACCCGGGCACTGAGCAGCTTTGGCTGAGTGCACCCGTATTGAGCGTAGGGTTGATAGCGGGGATCTCAACAAAGGTGTCACCGCACAGCGACAGATCATCCTCACTAATAGTTACATCCTCTGACCAATAAAATTTCAATCTTCCCAACGGTGAATTAATCGTGCCCGTATTCTGTACAGTTGCAGCAATGACGATCATATCGCTGGAAACCACCCCAGCTTTGTTAATGCTGACTTTGCCCGCCACCCTCCAATCGACATGGGGAATCGTCACGGCTATCGCAGAGCTACAGTTGCCTACGGTATTGGCTTCATATCCTATGATGGATTCTATGCATATGCCCGCATAATAGACCTCTTGAGTCACGGACAAGCCTGCCAGTGATAAATTTGTGGGAGGCAACGACAGGGAATACGTACCCCCGGCTGCGATGTGATCAGGTATTGTCGTTAGCGAAAAACTTTTGCCACCATTGCCTGAGAGCGACTCAGATGGAAAAAACTTTGCAACCCCTGTACTACCTTTCGGCATCCATCCCACACCACTATTGTGTACCATAATTGATGAGCTAAAGCGAAAGATGCCAAGATTCTCTGCTGTACCAAGAGATTGGAGATTAACAGTGGGCACACTAGTCACCTGCGCATCAAAACCATAACCAGGAATCGTGATTTTCTGGTAAACCCCACAGTTGTTGCTAGCATTCGTTTCCTCATCATCAGAATCTGTTGATATACAAACCGCGAAAGAAATTTCAGCGGGGGCGGGTGCATCAGCGGCGGCCAAAGAGCACGACATGCTGTATGTGTACGAGTCCCCCTGATCAATGATTGGGATATCTTTGCTGCACAGTGTTTTGGCGGTGCCTGGCGACGGCTCTATTAAATAAGCGGTTGCTCTAGTAGCTGGTGCGTCAGTGCCTCCAGTATTGGTTACCGTTTCAGTGAAGCTAATTTCTAGATTCAGGTTGTCTGATGTTGGCGCTGTATTAGTAAGAGTATTCATTGACTGCCAATCAAAATTAGAACGAACCTGGAAACTTTTTCCTGTGCTACAGTTATTGCCTGAATCCGAGTCGCCAGATCCAGGGTTTTGTATGCACACGCCGATATAATATTGACCCGCTGCAGTATTAGTGGGTAGCTTGCAATTAATAGAGTAGTTTGAGTCATTATAGCTGGTGATTGGTTTGGGGGTACTGAGCGAAAAAGCGCACCCAGCCGCACCCGCATTTGTTAGCAGCGGTGTGTCATTGGAATTTATATGGCTATCAGTTGATAGGTACAGAGGGTATGGGCTGGCTGTGGTTCTCTCATCATATGTTGCATTAGTTTGGAAATATCGTCGCCTGATCGAGATAGTTATACTCTCACTGCCAAAGTCATCAGCTTCATTTAAATTATTAGGTGAAACGGAGCGCATATCCATCACATAATCATAGGCAATAGATTTCACTGGAAGGCAAGCTAACAGCAACACTAGCAAACCCAGTGACAGCACCGGGGAAAGGGGACAGCGAAGCCGCCCGAGGCGTTGCGCGGCAACACGAGCCAATGGCTGAATGGTGGAAAAATACGACATTTGCTGACCTGACTACTATCTCTGTAGTCATCCATGCCTATTATAAGGTGAGAGTAGGGGGGAGGGGGATTTCTACAGCTGCTCAAACTTAGGGAAAGTCTGCACATTGTACGCCAAGCGAGAGCCAGCCTTAGGATCCGATCCTTAAATCATGCTCGGGATTTACGAGTATTTTCAGATCAGTGCGAACAGTGTATCGCAATTATGGCGTAGTCAGTAGAATAATATGTAGCCCAATAAAGAGTTGGAAGGCTCCCCACCATGCTCGCCGTACTCTCCCCAGCCAAGACGCTAGACTTTGACTCGCCACTGCCGACGCGCCGCCACAGCCAGCCTTCATTTATTGCAGAAACCAAGACCTTGGCAGAGCCGCTGCGGAACCTGTCGGCCACACAACTGGGAACATTGCTGGGGGTGAGCGAGTCGCTGGCACAACTGAACCGCCAACGCTACCGCTCTTTTAGCACACCATTTAGCCCGCCCACAGCCCGACCGGCCGCGCTGGCCTTCAAAGGAGATGTCTACCGCGGCCTACGGGCCGCAGAGTTCTCGGAGGATGATTTTGGTTTTGCCCAGCGCCACCTGCGCATCCTGTCTGGCTTCTACGGCCTGTTGCGGCCTCTGGATCTCATCCAACCCTACCGCTTGGAGATGGGCACCCGCCTCGCCAATGCCAAGGGCGAGAACCTCTACGCCTTCTGGGGCGATCAGTTGGCGACAGCGGTCACCAAAGCGCTGCGGGCGACGGGCGGCGACAGCTTGCTGAACTTGGCATCCAATGAATACTTCAAGGTGCTCGCAGATGGCGGGTTACAGGTGCCGGTGGTCGCACCCGCCTTTTTAGACTACAAGAATGGCCAATACAAGATGATCAGCTTTTATGCCAAGCGGGCGCGTGGCACCATGGCAGGCTGGATCGTGCGGCAGCGAGTGGTGGATGTGGCTACGGTGGTGGACTTCGCCGAGGACGGCTACCGCTATTCGCCAGCAGACTCCAGTGCACAAAGGCCGGTATTCACACGGCGGCAGTAAATCTCCAGCAATAGGGCGGCGGCTCCGCCCTGCCCCTCCCCCCACTAAGCCAACGGCGCAATACGCGGTGGGACAAGACGCCAACCACCGTCCACTGGCAGTATCTGCCCAGTCATATAAGTAGCATCCACCGCCAAAAAGCGCACGGCGCGGGCGATGTCCTGTGCCTCACCCTCACGACGCAGGGGGATCTCGGCTACCGTCTCGCGCCGCTCGCGTAGCAATGCCTCGTTTTCAGCCTCGTGTCCAAGTGTGGGCTCCGGCCACAAAATCGCCCCCGGGGCAACGCCATTGACTCGCACATGAGGCGCCATCTCCAAGGCAAAACTACGGGTGAGCGAGGCCAAACCTGCCTTGGCTGCACAGTAGATCGCATGGTGGCGCAGGGTGCCATCGGCGTGCACATCAATCATATTGACGAGGCTCCCGCAGGCTCGACGCAACGCCGGAGCCAACCCTTGGCTCAGCAATAGCGGGCCGCGCAGATTGCTACCCATCAGTTCATCCCAGTCGCTCAGCTCAATGCTACCCAAGCGCGTGGCATAAAAAGTAGATGCATTGTTGACCAACACCGCCAGCCCGTCATCGCCACACAGTGAGTCCACCTGAGCCGCCAAGTCCGCCACCGCCGCCGCATCGCGCAAATCAGCTGACAACAGCTGCGCCGAGCCAGCGCGCAGCTCCTGCAGCTCGGCGGCCAGCGCCTGTGCGGCATCGTCCGAGCGGTGATAGTGCAGTAGCAGATTAAAATCAGCGCGCTGTAGCTCGCGGGAGATCTCTGCACCGATGCGGCGCGCAGCTCCAGTGACGAGCGCCCAAGCCCTCACTCAGCCACCTGCGGCTTGGGCACGGCGCTGATCGCTACACAGCGTAGTTCGCGCAACTTGCGCCCCACCGCCGCACCTCGAGCAGCACCGGCGGCAATGGCATCCTGAGCAGATGTCCCAGCGGCTATCTTGCGGCAAGCGCGCAGGTAATCGGCCTGCGGATAGGCGCGATCCTCAAAGCCAGTGCGCCCACGGGCATCGGCCTCACAGGCATGCAGGAAATCCTCCATTGACCCCGGCTCTGGGCGCAACGCCGACAGTGACTCCAACAGTTCCAGCACCGTCTCCGCACGCAGTTGCAGGGCGCGGTGGCAGTGGGTGTGGTAACAGGCCGTCAACTGAGCTAGCTTGCGATAGCGATTCGGTGTGCGCAGACGCCGACACAGCTGGTCTGCGAGAGCCTCACCACGCTTCTCATGGCCATGGTGGCTCGGCCAGTACTGTGGCAGGGTCGTGCCCTTCCCCAAATCATGCAGTAGCACCGCGCAACGCGCTATCTGCGAGGCTCCTAGTCGCACCGCCTGCTCCAGTGCCATCAATGTGTGCACACCGGTATCGATCTCCGGATGATATTTTTCCGGCTGCGGCACACCGAACAGACAATCCACCTCTGGTAGCACCACACGCAGGGCATCACAAGAGCGCAACACACGCAGGAACTCCGCCGGAGCCTCAGTCGCCAGCGCACGCTCCAGCTCGCGCCAGACACGCTCGGCAGTCAGGTGTTCCAACTCACCACTACCCACCATCTC
The DNA here is from genome assembly GCA_014238345.1 of Gammaproteobacteria bacterium. Taxonomy (GTDB): domain Bacteria; phylum Pseudomonadota; class Gammaproteobacteria; order JABABF01; family JABABF01; genus JABABF01. The sequence goes on along the minus strand of JABABF010000057.1, from coordinate 2,171 downwards.
GCGCATCAAATCCAGCGTCTCGGGGGCGACACTAAAGCCTAGCGGGGCGAATCGGGCGGCAAAGCGGGCCACCCGCAACACCCGCAGAGGATCTTCGGCAAAAGCATCGCTGACATGGCGCAACAATCGCGCCTTGAGATCGTGCTGCCCACCATAGGGATCGATCAACGCGCCCTTAGCATCCTCGGCGATGGCGTTAATACTGAGATCACGGCGCCTGAGGTCTTCCTCCAGTGTGACTCCCTCGGCCTCGCACTCAAAGCCGTGATAGCCGTGACCACGCTTGCGCTCGGTACGCGCCAAGGCATATTCCTCACCCGTTTTGGGGTGCAGGAAAACCGGGAAATCGCTGCCGACCTTGCGGTAGCCCTCATCCAATAGCGCCCGTGGCGTGGCTCCGACCACCACCCAGTCGCGCTCGCTCACCTCCAATCCCAACAGACGATCGCGCACCGCACCGCCCACTAGATAGACTTCCACGCCGCCCACCACCCCCTTTAGCTCAGCACCGCGCCGCACCCCGCACCCGAAGTCGCGACCCTTGTCGGGCAAGTATAAAGAAAACCTACGCAGTGGGGGCATGACACATGCAAGTAGATTGTGGGTATGCGTGAGCGTGGTGCTCAATCAAAGCCACGCCCATAACCTATACAGATGCTGATACCCTGCAGTGCCAGATAGCCCAAAATCCAATGTGTAGAGACTCAGGTCAATGGTCTATACTGAATCCACTGGCGCTATTTAGGTCTACAGTGCAACTGCGCCGTGGATACTATAGAGCGCATCAAAGCACTCTTACAGGTGTATCGTGGGTCGGCGACTGTCCTACGCAACGCTGATAGCTGGTAGTGAGGATCTGTGATGGCGGTGGCACAAGCACTATTGCCGTATAAGGTTGGTAGTTTCTGGACAGCTAAACAGAGGCAGGGACATAGTCTGCATGAGGTCAGTTATAGGGCGTGCTTTAAACCCCAACTGGCAAAATATTTTATTGATGAATATACTAATGAAGGGGATGTGGTGCTGGATCCTTTTATGGGTAGAGGAACAACTGTATTAGAGGCTGTGTTGGGCTCGCGTGTTGGTTATGGTAGTGATATTAACCCGTTATCAAAAATGTTGGTGGAGCCAAGATTGTCTCCGGTATCACTTGATAAGATATTTGACAGATTAAAGATAATACCAACAGACGCAGATATCCCAACGGATTGTTTGGAGTTGTTGACCTTCTTTCACAAGGACACACTAAAGCGCTTGATAGCAATGAAAAAATGGTTTTCTAATCAGTCTTCTACGGGAGAGTTTGATAAAATAGACGGGTGGATAAGAATGGTTGTCATCAATAGATTGACGGGACATTCTTCTGGTTTTTTATCCGTTAGGACGATGCCGCCTAATCAAGCGGTATCCATCAAAACACAAAGGAAATTAAACAAGCAAAACCATACCAGAGCGCATAAAAAGGATATTATAGAAATAATAATGAAAAAAAGCAGGAGCCTTTTACGCTCAGGGATGGTGAATAAGGCACAGCCCTATAAACTTGGATGTTGCCCCGCAGATAATTTGGATTTCATAGGAAAACATAAAGTTGATTTTGTTTTAACTTCTCCGCCATTTTTAGACGCGGTGGATTATGCTAAGGATAATTGGTTGAGGTGCTGGTTTTCAGATATTGATTTGAAAACAGTGTCCATAGACATGCACCGGGATGTGGACAGTTGGAAGAACTTTGTGAGGGGGGTGTTTGAAGAGTTTTCGCGCATAGTCAAGCGTGGCGGCCATGTCGCCTTTGAGGTTGGAGATGTTAGGAAGGGAACGGTCAATTTAGACGAAGTCGTGATTGAAGTATTAAATGGATTGCCATTTAAAGTGAAAAAAGTTTTCGTCAATAAACAACTGTTCACGAAGACTGCTAACTGTTGGGGGGTCAGTAATAACTTCGCTGGAACCCTGACCAACAGAATAGTTGTAGCAACGCGCCTATAGACTCACGCGCCTGTCAAATCCTCTACAAGATATAGTTATGTGTTTATGGGGCAAGAAGATTATTCCTGTGGAAATTGAAGATATAGAAGATGATAAGATGATCAAATGTTTGTGCACGGCCGCAAGAAAAACAATGGATCATCCCAGAAAACCCCAATCTTCAGCAAAAGGGTCAATGAAGT
>JABABF010000056.1 GCA_014238345.1 Gammaproteobacteria bacterium | reverse complement strand
TTTTCCGCTCAAATCCTTCGCCTTGCTGCCCCCGCTCCATATTTATCAATAATTTAGTGATTGGCTAGCACCATCAGGAGCTCTGAATTGCTGCATTGCGGTAGAAAAAAACCACCGATATCGTGACAGGCTAGCCCTTCCTTTCCCCACCCATTCCATGACGACTATCAGCTTGATTGCTGCTTGCGATGCCATTGCCTGTGCCAAATGACATGTCTGTCACCGCCACCTACCTCACATGAGAACGCGGCTTTACGGGTGCATGCTCGGCATGCTGCTTGCTGGATACGTGCAAGCGGGCGTAGAGGGGGCGGCACCAGGAAAGCCCTTGCACCTGCTGCAAGAGTGGAGTGACGGCAGCACCCTTCCCTTGGCGGATGCTGCGGCCAATGGGCAGGTCACAGTCGTCAAGCACCTGCTGCAAGCTAGCGTGGATGCCAACGTACAAGACGGAAACGGCCAGACTCCGTTGCTGTTCGCGGCATGGTATGGGCACGCGGAAGTCGTCAAGCTGCTGCTGGATGCGGGTGCCGACCCCGGCTGGCAAGCTGACAACGGCGTCACGCCGCTGATGCTGGCATCGGCGAAGGGATACGCTCCAGTCGTCGGGCTGCTGCTGGCGGCGTATGCTGACCCCAATGAGCGACCTGGATACGGCGGCACGCCACTGCTGTACGCAGTGTTCTGGGGGCACGCAGAAGTCGTCAAGCTGCTGCTGGATGCGGGTGCCGACCCCAACTGGCAAGCTGACAACGGCCTGACACCGCTGATGGGCGCAGTCAACGGGAGACACGTTCCAGTCATCAAGCTCCTGTTGGCGGCGGGCGCGGATCTCCATGTGCGAAACAAGGACGACTGGACACCGCTGCTGTGGGCGGCAAACAGGGGATACGCTCCAGTCGTCCGGCTATTGCTGGATGAGGGGGCGGATGCCAATGTGCGGGACAAGGACGACCGGACGCCGTTGATCCATGCGGCGTTCCTGGGGCACGCTTCAATCGCCAGGCTGCTACTGGAAACAGGAGCAGACACCCATACGCAAGACAAGGACGGCAAGACGGCACTGATGAACGCCGCGGACCGGGGGCATGCGGAGATCGTTGCAGTGATCGAACAGTTTAAAGAGGCACGCGAGCTACTCCGAAAGTCGATCGACAAGTAAAGAGATACAAAATGAGTCATCACACCCTCATCAGGGGAGCCGAAAAGCCTGACAAGGTGCCTACCTCAACCGCTGCTACCTGATGCTACACCGCACCAGAAGGAACAACATATTTTGTGAGGGGCGTGCCCAGATGCCCAGCCTGTCAAGAGATCGGTGGTTTTTTCTACCGCAGCGCAATAGGTCTAGCGGATTCTTGGCGCGGGGTTGTGGTACAGGCGCCCGGGAGGTGGCTTGGACGTGACAAAGTGCCGCCTATGGACGACCACCACAGAGCAGTGGAGATGTGGACGGCCATACACGTGGTCACGCACTTCATGGTGCGCTGGCGGGCAGGTATCGGCTGGAAGGCGGTCTCTTATCCCTGGAAATTTGTTAATGATTGTGGAAGAGTTGTTAACGATTTTGGTGGAATGATCGGTGATCATAATGAAATTTTTCAGTGAGGCTAAAACTGGAAATAAGCATCCCTAAGTTCAACAGAAAACGGCGTAGTTCCTTTAATATAATGACCACTCCTTTGGAAATTATGAACTCAGCTTGGTGGGTGGGGTAGGGGGTAGGGGGGGCGGTGCCTAGAGGTTTTTCATCTCCTGGATCAGGCGCGCCAGGGCCTGTTGGCCGTCGCCGAAGAGCAGGCGGCTGCGTTCTGCGTAGAACAGGGTGTTGTCCACGCCGGAGAAGCCGCGCCCGCGTCCGCGCTTGATGATGATGCAGTTGCGGGCCCGGTCCACATCCAGGATGGGCATACCGTAAATGGGACTGGAGCGGTTGCTGCGTGCTTCCGGATTCACGACATCGTTGGCTCCGATCACCAGGGCGACATCGGTCACCGGGAAGTCGGTGTTGATGTCTTCCAGGTCTTCGATCAGGTCGTAAGGCACTCCGGCCTCGGTCAACAGTACATTCATGTGCCCGGGCATGCGCCCGGCGACCGGGTGAATGGCGAAGCGTACCTGCACTCCGTGCTGTTGCAGCAGGCG
>JABABF010000055.1 GCA_014238345.1 Gammaproteobacteria bacterium | reverse complement strand
TCCAGGCGGTTTTCGTTCAGCAATTTGAGCCAGGCTGGGATATGGTTATGAACAGGACATTTCCATTGGCAATAGGGATTGGCGCAATCAATGCACCGTCCGGCTTGCTGGGCAGCATGCGTCTGCTGTTGCGGCTCGTAGATCTCAACAAAGTCCAACAGGCGCCGCGCCATTGGAATCTTATTGGGCAGGGCGCGCGGATTGTCGCGATAGGGATGCGCACCCTCAGATGTTGTGCTCATGGTGTGGTGTGTCGCCGTTGCCAATCGCCACAATGCTTTGGTGATGCTCCGAACATGACAGCTACGACCTGAGCGCTCGTGTGCGGTGGTCAGTGACTGCGAGCGAGCGCCGCCGCCTTTTCATATACCGGGGATAAACGGGATGCCACAACAAGCGCTCAGCACACTGCATAGCGCCAGCACTATGAACATGCGTGGCAATTGCCTGCCAACGGAGCGTCCAGAGTGCGGCCATAGATGAGCCCTAGCAGAGCGCTGAGCTATTGCTACGGCCTGTTGCATTCTCATATGCCCGGGATCAGGGGGATATCAATGTCGATGAATGGGATGTCACATGCGGACAACAGGATGACCAGCGCGAATACGGCGGCGAATTGCATACTTTTTCTTATCATGAGGGGAGTGCTCCAGGTGATCTGTGGTTGTGGTGACACATTACATCGGATTTTAGTCCATGGCATGTGGCATTAGTTCGGCTAGCGTGTCAGTACTGTCACCGTTACGGCGGCGTTGTTCCCATGCCAGCAAGTGTTCGGGTTGTCCCAAGAAACTGCGAGGCAACACCAACCTAAAGCGCGGCTGGTATTGAGCGCGTTGCTCCAGCACTTGCTGTCCCCACAGGCTACCAGTAGCAGAGACAAAATCCTCCACTAGCTGCCAGAGGAATGCTGGAAAACTACCCACCCCCGCCATGTCCAAGGTCAGGATCTCGACCAAGTCCCGATTGCAACGACGGTCAAAATCCTGCGCTAAGTCTAGCACGAAAGCGAACCCCCCGGTCATACCTGCGCCGAAGTTGACCCCGCAGTTGCCGAGTACGACCACTACCCCTCCAGTCATATACTCGCAACAGTGGTGACCGGCACCCTCAATGACGGCGTGGCAGCCAGAATTGCGCACGGCGCAACGCTCGCCCAGTTGGCCTGCGGCATAGAATTTTCCACCGGTGGCTCCGTATAGACAAGTATTGCCGGCGATGACTTGACGGTGGGTTTCGAAGTGGCTATTTGGCGCTGGCCGAAGACTGATGCCCCCGCCGCTCATGCCTTTGCCGACATAGTCATTGGCAGATCCGCTCACTTGTAGCTCCAGTCCGGCTGCATTCCAAGCGCCGAAACTTTGTCCCGCCGTACCCTCGAAATGCACCCGCAAGGCGGCGCCGGGCATCCCTGCGGCACCGTGGCGGCGGACGATCATCCCCGACAGCTCGGCACCGACTGCACGATCAGTGTTGCAGATCCGATGGCTTCCCAAGTCGCCGCCGCTATTGAGTAGTGGCTTGGCCGCCAGTGCCAAGCGTTCACATAGCGGGTTTGTGTTCAGTGCGGGGCGATGGATATCGAGTTGGCAACGCCGCCGCTCGGGGGCGATGTCAGCGGGGCGCAACAGCGCCGCCAGCTGTAGCCGATTTTGGCGCGCAGTCTCGCCGGTGCGGGTCTCCAGCAACTCGGTGCGCCCGATAAGGTCGGCCAGCTGAGCGACTCCCAGCGCCGCCAATTGTTCACGTATATCCTGCGCGATCATCTTGAAGAAGTGGGTTACTTTTTCCACTGAGCCGTGGAAGTGATGTTGCCGGAGCCATTCATCTTGGGTGGCGATGGCAGTAGGGCAGCGGTTGGTGTGGCATAGGCGGAGGAACTTGCAACCGGCGGCGACCAGCGGCGCGGTGCCGAAGCCGAAACAGTCGGCACCGAGCAGGGCGGCCTTGATGATGTCGGTGCCAGTTTTGAGGCCGCCATCTGTCTGCACTAAGATGCGGTCGCGGAAACCAGCTTCACACAGCGCTTGATGGGCATCGCTCAGCCCCAGCTCCCACGGGCTACCTGCATAGCGGATCGAACTCAGTGGGCTGGCACCAGTACCACCCTCGCCGCCGGAAATCGTCACCATATCGGCACCGGCTTTGGCTACACCGATGGTAACGGTTCCAACACCCGGAGACGAGACCAGCTTGACCGAGACGCGCGCTTGGGGGTTGATGGCCTTGAGGTCGTAGATCAGCTGTGCCAAGTCTTCAATGCTATAGATATCGTGGTGCGGTGAGGGAGAAATCAGCGTAGTGCCGGGCAACACATGCCGCAGGCTGGCGATGCGCTGGTCGACTTTATTGCCGGGGAGCTGTCCTCCTTCGCCCGGCTTGGCTCCTTGGGCAATTTTGATCTGTAGCACTTCAGCATTGACCAAATAGTGTGGCGTAACCCCGAATCGTCCAGAGGCTACTTGCTTGATGCGCGAATTGCGCTCGGTGCCGAAGCGAGCTGCATCTTCGCCGCCCTCGCCGCAGTTAGAGCGACCGCCGAGGCGATTCATGGCGGTGGCCAGCACCTCGTGTGCTTCGGGCGATAGCGCCCCCAGTGACATTCCCGCCGAATCGAAGCGCCGCAGGATCTCCGTTGTTGGCTCCACTTGTGCCAGCGGCAAAGGCTTGCGCTGTCCATCGTCGCGCACTTTTAACAGATCACGCAACATCGCTACTGGCCGCCCCTCTACCGTTTGCTTGAACTTGAGGTAGTGCTTTGACTTGCCACTGGTAGCCAGCTGTTGTAGTGAGTTGACCACATCTGGATTAAAATCGTGGTACTCGGTGCCAAAGACGAATTTATGTAGGCCGCCGCGCTCCAGTGGCTGTAACGGTTGCCACGCACGCTGTCCCCGCTGCTTGGCATCATGCTCTAGATCGCTGAAATTAGCTCCGTCAATCACACTGGGGGTGCCCTTGAAGCATGCGGTTATAACTTCTGGTGCCAGACCCACTGCCTCGAACAACGCTGCGCCACGATAGGAGGAGATGTCGCAAATCCCCATTTTTGAGAGGATTTTACGGAGCCCCTTCTCAATACCACCACGGTAGTTGGCGCGCGCTTCGGGGGCGGCCACCACGGTTTGCCCACTAGTCGCCAGCTGATCGACCAGCGCATAGGCTAAGTGCGGGTAGACCGCTGTGGCACCGTAGCCAAACAGGGTGGCGAGTTGGTGTGGGTCGCGGGCACTGCCGCTGGCCACAATCAGACTGACATCGCCGCGCAGCTGCTGCTCCAC
>JABABF010000054.1 GCA_014238345.1 Gammaproteobacteria bacterium | reverse complement strand
GGGGGTCGGCCTGCTGATGCGCCATTGCCGAGCCGCCAAGGCCTTCCTGCACTGCTCAACGACCGGTGTCTACCAGCCCGCCGGGCACACCGAGTTCAGCGAAGATAGCCCGCTCGGCGACAATCACCGCGTGTTGATGCCCACTTACAGCATCGCAAAAATAGCGGCTGAGACGGTGGCTCGCTTTGCCGCCCGTGCCTACGAGCTGCCAACCCTCATTGCTCGCCTCAACACTCCCTATGGCACTTCGGGAGGCTGGCCCTATTTCCATTTGCTGATGATGAAGGAGGGTGCGGAGATCCCGGTGCACATCAACACGCCATCGCGCTACACGCTGTTCCACGAAGACGACATCTGCCGCACGGCCCCGGGGCTGTTGGCGGCGGCCAGTGTGCCTGCACCGACAGTCAACTGGTGCGGTCAAGAGCATGTGAGCATCCAAGATTGGAGTGCTTATCTGGGCGAGCTGACTGGCTTGGTGCCACAATTCATTGAGACTGAGCAGACCTTTGACAGTGTGATGACTTCCAACCAGCGGATGCAGGAGCTGGTGGGGGCGGCTAAAGTGCCGTGGCGCGATGGCATGCGGGGCATGGTCGAGGAACTGCACCCAGACTGGTTGGTGGGGTAGGGCGCATTCCCGATTTCCACGACACCTTGTCGTTAAAGGCTATACACTGCTTGCTATGAACTCTCCCGCTCCCCATCGCTTCTTTTATGGCTGGCGGGTGGTCGGCGCAGTGCTGGTCGGCCAGAGCTTTGCTGTCGGGTTGACCACCTATATCTTTGGGCTGTTTCAAGTGCCGCTGGCCGAGGAGTTTGGCGTGTCGCGCAGTGTGCTGTCCCTCGCCTTGATCGGACAGATGCTACTGGTCGCCATCTGCTCGCCCTTTGTCGGCCGCGCCCTCGATCAGCACCCGATCCGCCTCATCATGGTGGCTGGTGCCATCGCCATGGGCAGCTCGTACATTGCCATCGGCCTCACGCCTTGGCTACCAGCTATCGGCTTGCTTTTTATGGTTGGCACGGCGGCTGGAATGTTGGGCATGGGCCCTCTGACCGCGGCCAAGCTGGTCGCCGCTTGGTTCAACCGTATGCGCGGGCGTGCCCTTGGGATCAGCGCGATTGGCACTTCACTCGGCGGTGCTGTTGCGCCGCCCCTGATCGCCGCCGCCATCGTCGCCTGGGGTTGGCGCGGGGCGATCATGGCCGCTGGGGCTACCATGCTGGTGGTGATGTTACCCATCATCTGGCGCATCATCCACAACCGCCCCGAAGCGCTGGGGCTACATCCAGACGGTGCCGCCGAGCCGCCACCTCCTGCGGCGATCCCCGATGGCGGCTGGACTTTCTTGCGCCTCGCCCGAGATCGTAACTTCTGGGTCATCGGCCTCTCACTAGGTCTGTTGATGGGGATGGTCGGCAGTATCATCCCCAATATGCCCCCCATCGCGGCCGAGTTCGGGGTGAGTACACAGCGGGCGGCGCTACTCATCTCCCTGTTGTCGCTGGCGGGCATTGCGGGCAAGGTGGGTTTTGGAGCCATTGCCGATCTAGTGGATAAGCGCCTGCTGTTGTGGGTGACTGTTGTGATGTTGGGCAGCTTCCTGCTATTGATGATGCAATCTCCGGGCTTCGTTGGTTTGGCCTTCGGTGGGGTGGTGCTGGGTTTTTCTCTCGGGGGCTTGTTGCCGCTGTGGGGTGCACTCCTCGCCGATTGCTACGGTAGTGAGAACTTCGGTCAAGTCATGGGCTTGCAGAGTCCGTTGCTGATGCCGCCAAGCTTTGCCGGTATTCTCTTTGTGCCGTGGTGCTTCGACTCCACTGGCAGCTACCAACTTGCCTTCACGGTCTACATCAAGCTGAGTATCGCGGTCGCTGTGTTGCTATTGTTATTGCGCTTACCGCGCCAGCAGTCGGAGGTCAGCGAGCCGATGGCACAGAGCTGATGGCGGCTACAGTCAGCGGGGCGGTTGCGGCGGCAGCTCTACGCACCCCCGACAGCTGTTTTGTTGGGTTGCCGGATTTTGATTACCCACCCTGCTATCTCGAGCTGAGTGATGCCGAGTTCAGCGCATTGCGGATGCACTATGTGAGCGTTGGCTCAGCGGGTGTCAATGCCCCGACCGTGCTGATGTTGCACGGCGAGCCCAGCTGGTCTTTTGCCTGGCGCAAGGTACTCTCGGCGCTGTCGGCGGCGGGGGTGTGCGCGGTGGCTCCTGACCACATCGGCTTTGGCCGCTCCGACAAATTGCGGCGGCGCGAGGACTACAGTTGTCAGCGCCATGTCGCTTGGATGTGCCAGTGTGTTGAGGTATTAGATCTGCGGCAGGTGGTGTTGCTGTGTCAGGATTGGGGCGGAGCCATTGGCTTGCGTGTCTTGGCCGCGATGCCCGAGCGCTTTGTCGGCGTTGTCGCCACCAACACCCTGTTGCCCAATTGCGAGCCGCCGCCCCGGGGTGTGGCCGATTGGCCGGGCGAATTGATTGATCAATGGGTCTCCTTTGCGGCCGATGCCAAGGACTTGGCGGTGGCGGATATCGTTGCGGGAGCGAGTGTGAGTTCCCTGCCCGAGGAGGTCAAGCGAGCCTACGATGCGCCGTTCCCCGATGCTACCTATCAGGCGGGGGCACTGGCGTTTCCGGGGTTGATCCCATTGCGGGAGGATATGCCGGGGGCGGCGGAGAACCGTGCTGCTTGGCGGGTTTTAGAGCAGTGGGAGCAACCCTTCGTCACCGCCTTTAGCGATGGTGACCCCACGACCAAGGCTTGGGAGACGGTATTCCAGGCGCGGGTGCCCGGTGCACAAGGGCAGCCCCATGTGGAGATTGGGGATGCAGGTCATTTTGTACAAGAGGAGCAGGGTGGGGCGCTGGCGGAAGTGGTGTTGGACTTGTTGCGGCGTTTGTGAGAGTGGTGCTGAGGCTGTCAATCTAGATGGCGTATGGACTGGGCTTGCTAAGACTAATTGACGACTCGGAGCCTAGGCATCCACACCAGCTGCCTGATCAGGGAAGGTCTGAAATAATGCACTCTGCCCACTCTCTAGCCCAGAGGTTGAAGATTTCACCTTGGATACCGTAGGCGCGCAATACACTATTGACCAGTTGTCTGCTCCGAGTAGCCAATAAATCAGACTGTCCTTAGATGACAAGGCGGGCGGAGTGTGCCCAGAGCGGCCTAAGTAGCTAATGAGAGGCATTTAGAGCCCATTACAGGCTCATCGGCTGAGTACAACAGGCCATTTCGAGAAAAACCTGAAATCACCGAATGCTGTCTCGCACTGGGCGTGAAATGTGCAAAATTTCCTTAGCGTATTAAACTACCTATACCAGCCTGTCAGCCATCGGGAGAGGTCGGGGTTGAAAGTATCTAAAACTCGGCTACTGATTGCCGTCCTAGCCGTTGTGGCGGCCTTGGTGTGGGTCTACGCCCTGCTGTTTGTGGGGGTAGCTCCCTCGCTGGTGAAGACTCCGGTGACGATTGTTGTGCCGGCGACGAGCAAGCCCAGGGCACAGACGGAGATCGAGCGGCGCTTAGCTGCCATCACGCTGCCAGCAGGCTTCCACATCCGGCTCTACGCAGCGGATGTTGCGGGGGTGCGCGCACTGTCACCCGGCCCCCCGGGTCTGGTCTTTGCTGGCTCTAGGCGCCATGCTGGCAAGGTCTACGCGCTGGTCGATGCCGATGGCGATTTCCGCGCCGAGCGCATCGTGACCATTGCCTCTGGGCTGAACGCCCCCAGTGGGGTGGCCTACCGAGATGGGGCACTGTACGTGGCCGAGATCTCCCGCATCCTGCGCTACGATGACATCGCCGCCCGCTTGGACAACCCGCCCGAGCCGGTCGTGGTGCGCGACGATTTTCCCACTGATGAGCACCACGGTCGGAAGTTCATCCGCTTTGCCCCCGATGGCTACCTCTATGTGCCCGTAGGCGCTCCGTGCAATGTCTGCCTGCGCCCAGATGACCAGCGCTTCGCCTCCATTACGCGGATGCGTCCCGACGGTAGCGATTTCTCGGTGTTCGCGCACGGTGTGCGCAACACGGTGGGATTCGACTGGAATCCGGCCGACGGCTCCCTGTGGTTCACTGACAATGGCCGCGACTTGTTGGGGGACGACATCCCCCCCGATGAATTGAATGCGGCGCACGAGGAGGGGCAGCACTTCGGCTTCCCGTTCTGCCATGGGCGCGCCCACGCCGACCCCCGATTCGGCCGGTTCGGCAAGTGCATTGATTCCGAAGCACCGCAGGCCGAACTGCAGCCACATGGTGCCGCGCTTGGCATGCGCTTCTACACCGCCACGCAATTCCCCGCGCACTATCGCGGTGGCATCTTCTTCGCCCAGCACGGCTCGTGGAATCGCAGTGTGCCTGTTGGTTACCGCCTGTCCTTTGTCGCGGTGCGCGATGGGCGCGCCCAGCGGCCCGAGGTCTTCGCGCAGGGCTGGCTGCGCTCGGCAAATGAGACTTGGGGGCGCCCAGTCGATGTCGCCGTGCTAGGAGATGGCTCCCTGTTGCTCAGCGATGATGCCGCCGGGCTGGTTTACCGCATCCACTATCAACGCTAGTTTGCTGCGGGCGGGGGGCATCCTGCTATGATGAGGGGCGAGCAGTGCGCGAGGCGCGAGGAACTCCCGATGCGATTTTGGCAGGCGGTCACTTGGGCCGAGACCGAGCAGCTGCCCGGTATCGCCCGCTTCGCCGAGGAGATGGGCTTCTACGGCCTGATGGGCGGTGATCACGCTGTCTACCCGGAGCGTATTGCCCCAGATTACCCGTATTCCGCCGATGGCCTGCCGCCGATGAATCCGGCGGATGAGTACCCCGATCAGTGGGTGAGTATTGCGGCGATGGCGGCGGTGACCGAGCGCATTCGACTGACGACGGGGGTTTATGTGCTCCCCGCACGCAATCCCCACGAGGTGGCACGCGCCACGGCTACGCTGGCGATTCTGAGCGGCGGGCGCTTCGTCTTGGGAGCTGGGATCGGCTGGATGAAAGAGGAGTTTGAGATCTACGGAGTCGATTTTCACCGCCGAGGCAAGCGCACCGACGAGATGATTGAGGTGCTACGCAAATTGTGGGGCGGTGGCATGGTTGAGCACCACGGCACGCACTTTGATTTCCCTCGCGTGCAGCTGAGTCCGGTGCCTGCGACCCCCCCACCGATCTACATCGGTGGGGCGAGCGAGGCTGCCCTGCGCCGCGCCGCTCGACTCGGTGACGGCTGGATTGGCGCTGGCAACACGCCGGACGAGGTGCCCGACCTGATCGCCAAGCTGAACGGCTGGCGCGAGGAGGCTGGCCGCGCTCAGCTGCCCTTCGACAGCATGATTGGATTGAAGGCCGAGCTGAGCCCGACACTACTTGAGGAGATGGCCGGGCACGGCATGACCAGCACCGTGACCTATCCTTTCAGTTATGCGTTGGGCAAGCGCTCTAGCTTAGATGACAAGAAGCACCATATGGAGCGCATTGCCGAGCAGCTGATCCGCCACTTCTGAGCGCTGTGACCGCTGAGTGTAGCGCCACGCGGCGGGACTCTGAGGTTGGATGCCGGGCTAAGGCGCAGTGGGGCGACACCTGACCAAGCTAGCCGTGGTGTAGCTGGCGACGACCGCGCCATCGGTCTTAAAAATCTCGATTTTTGTCCTGACGATACCGCGGTCGGGCTTGCTCTTTGAGAGCCGTTTTTCGCGCACCCCAGCGCGCACCCTGATCTCGTCGTCTACGAATAGCGGAGCCGAGAAGCGCACCTCATCCCATCCCAGTCCGGCGAGCACGGCGCGCCCCTTGCCTTTGTCTGCGGACATGCCATGTGCCAGTTTGAGCGCCAGTGCGATGGTGTGCATCCCCGAGGCACACAGTGCGCCCATTGCCGACTTGGCTCCGGCCTCCTCATCGAGATGGAAGGGCATGGGATCAAACTCGGCGGCGAAGCGTTTGATCTCCTCGGCGCTGACCCGGTACGACTGCGTGGATTCTTGCGGTGGTCCGCCGACATTGACATCTTCGAAGTATTGCATGGTGGGGATAGGCCTCAGTAGACCGGGGAGAAGGGCATTATAAGCACGCTCAATTTTAGCGGGCTATATAGTGGTGCTGACAGATAGACGGGTAGCTATGCGCTGTGTGATTTTACAGTGTCATGCTTGTCATTTTGAGTTCTCACCAGCATATGGATATATTGAAATCCACCATATAAAACCGATATTAAATACAAGTCGAAGAAGAAATAAAAATTGAAGATGCATTGCTGCGTGTGTTGCCACTGTGTGCCAATTGTCATCGTGTAGTCCATCGAAAAAAAACACCCTACGAGATTTTAGAGCTGCAGAAATGCTTGCAAATCCGCTACTTCAATCCTTGAATTTTTGGGGTGATTGCATGTTGTCCAGCAGCCGCGCTCCCCATTAACCTTCCGCCTTCACATGACCCGCCGCTGCACACCCCGCCAGTCGGCCGAAGAAAGAGGCATCGCCCACCGACATGCCGCTGGCATAACCCGCTGAGGTGCGCGGTAGCCCCGCCGCCGTACGACCGGCAGCAAAGAGGCCGGGGATGACTCGCCCCGCCGGACTCAGCACCTCGCCCGTGGTCTGCACTTGGAGGCCGCCGAGGGTGAACATCAGGTAGCCGGGGCCATCACCCAGCTGGTACTGCACATCCTGTGGGCTGTAGCTGATCAGTGCGTATGGCGGCTTGTCGAGTGGTTTGACCCATTCTGCGGCTTTGTGGAACAGCGGGTCTTCGTTGTGCTCGGCGTGTTTGTTGTAATAGGCTACCGTGGCCTGTAGCGCGCCCGCTGGCAAGCCCGCCTCGCCCTCGACTTCGGCGATGCTGTCGCCCGTGCCAGCCATGCGGCGGCTCTCCATGTACATCGTCGGCTCGTAGTCCTCGTTCTGCACCAGCAAGTAGACCTCTTGCTTGCGTTGCTGGGCGGCGTGGTGACCGAGGCGGGCGAGATAGGCATCTTCATTGATAAAGCGTTGCCCGCCACTGTTGACGAGTAACCCATAGGTCAGTTTGGCCGGCGGGTAGAAGGCAAAGCTCAAGAAGCACTCATTCATGTTGATGATGTTGCCGCCCGCCGCCATGCCCATCTGGATGCCATCGCCCATATCCCACTGATTGCCGTAGGGCTCGCCGTAAGGTAGCACCTCGGGGGCGTAGCGCTCAAGCATTGCGCGGTTCATGATGAAGCCCCCGGCGCTGAGAATGACTGCTCGGCTGGCGAGGATATTGCACTCGGTGCCGTCGATCTTCGCCACCACCCCGCGCACCCGTCCAGTGTCGTCCTGTAACAGGGCGAGGACGCGTGCGTTGGCTTGTATGCGCACACCCTCGGCCTCCACAGTGGCCATCAGCGCCTGCATGAACATGCGCCCGCCCTCATCGCCTTCCTTGGATGGCACATGTCCGCGCGGCACGGGCTCGGCGATACGATTGAAGGGATAGGCGCGCTCGTTGCCGGTGAACAGTAGCGACTCATCGCTCAGCGGTACCACTGTGCGCTCCAGGAAGGCCGCCCGCTTATACGGCACACCGAGGGCTTCCACCCAGTCAAAGTGCTCGGCGGCACCCTCGGCGTAGCGGCGGATGCGCTCCTCATCGCCCTGTGAGCCAAAGCACTCTTGGAGGTAGGCGATCATGTTCTCGGTGGAGTCTGCTAGGCCGATATCGCGCTGTAGACGGGTGCCGCCGCTACCGCCCAGATACATCTCGCAGCTGGACATGGCGGTGGAGCCGCCGCCACCAGCGGCTCGCTCAAGCACCAGCACATCGGCTCCGGCGCGTCGCGCCTCCAGTGCGGCGCAGGCACCAGCTCCACCGTAGCCACAGATGACGACTTCGGCGCTCAGGTGAGGGGTGTCGGCCTCTTCAAAGCGACGCACCCAAGGGTTGATGGCGGGTTGGGGCATGGGCGGAAATCCTCAGGGGTGGGGACGGGCGGAGGACATATGGCCAATTATGGCATGTGGGGGTGTGCCGTGGAGGCACCTGATCGGTGGCTATCTGGTTGTAGCACTAGCTGGATTAACTGATAGCTGCTCTGTGCGTATAAAATGGGTTGGGAGAACACATGGAAATGCCTCCGTGTGTCTACTGCGGAGTTTTCGTTGATGTGCGCCCGTGCTTTATACAATAGCGGGTTGTGTCCGCCATTAGGTTTTTAATCTAGATATGTTGTTCGCACAGAAAGGGATGATGCGCTCCCGCTGTAGTTGTGTGGAATATATAT
>JABABF010000053.1 GCA_014238345.1 Gammaproteobacteria bacterium | reverse complement strand
CCAGGCGTTGCGGCCGTTAGGTGCGTTAGGCAGTAGTTAGGATTAATACAGGAACGTACAGCATGGTGCCCTCACGACAACAGCAACGATTCTTTGAGCTGACAGCCCCCGTAGTGGCAGGGCTTGGCTTGGAGTTGTGGGGGCTGGAATATCGCCCCAGCCATCGCCCGCCTTTGTTGCGCGTCTTTATCGAATCATCTGCTGATGGCGAGAGCGGTAGTCGCGGTGTCAGCGTTGAGGATTGTGCCCGGGTGAGCTGCCAGTTGAGCGGCGTACTTGATGTTGAGGATCCATTGCCTGGGCGTTACCAGCTTGAGATATCCTCTCCGGGCATGGAGCGTCGCCTTTTTGAGCCGCAGCATTACCAGCGCTTTGTCGGCTCGCGTGTGTGTGTGTCACTGCGTGTTCCAAGCGATGGGCAACGCAATTTTACGGGTTGGCTATTGCCGTTCTCCGCAGCTGATGCCTCCTCGGTGGCGTTGCGCACAGCTACTGGAGCCGAGCATCTTTTTGCTTTTGATGACATCGAGGTGGCTCGTTTAGCACCAGAGGTGGGAGATACTGGGGCGGAGGGTCAGTCGTGGAGTTAAAGCCCAGTGAAATTTTGGCTATGGTGCAGACGGTTGCTACGGAAAAAGGCATCGAATCCGAGCTGTTGTTCGAGGCTGTAGAGCTGGCGTTGGCCGAGGCGCGGCGGCGCGATTTTGAGTCGCAGGGTACGGCTGGTGCGGAGGTGCGAGTACGCATTGACCGCGCCACCGGTGATTGGCTCAGTTTTCGCGTTTGGTTTGTCGTGGCCGATGCTCCAGACGAGCGCGTCCGGCGCGAGCCGCGGGTGGATCCACTCGCTCGACCCCTGTTGCATGGTGTGGCAGAAGAAGAGCCGCCAGAGAGCGACCCGCGTGATCTCGATATTGCTTGCGAGAAGACTTTGAGTGAGGCGCAGGCGTTGAATGCCAAGATAGCCCTTGGCCAGTGGTATGAAGAGGAGTTGCCGCCCCACCAGTTTGGGCGCATAGCCGCTCAGATCGCCAAGCAAGTCATCGTGCGTCGGGTGCGCGATGCCGAGCGGGTTGCGGTGCGCAAACAATATCAGCAGCGTGTCGGTGAACTGTTGAGTGGACACGTTAGCCGTGTCACTCGAGACAATTTTATTGTTACGCTGACGGGCAATGCCGAGGCTCTATTGCCGCGTAGCCGTGCATTGCGCGACGACGGTTTCCGCGTTGGCGATACGGTGCGCGCAGTGCTGGAAGAATTGGAGCCGGAGGCGCGTGGGCCGCAGCTGATTTTAGGGAGGCGCTCGCCTGACATGCTGGAGCAGTTATTCCGCGTGGAGGTGCCAGAGATTCAAGAGGGGCTGATTGAGATTCGCGGTGTCGTGCGCGAGCCTGGGTCGCGTGCCAAGGTGGCGGTCAAGACTAATGATGGGCGCATAGATCCAGTCGGTGTCTGTGTTGGTATGCGCGGCACACGGGTGCTGGCCGTCTCACACGAAGTCAAGGATGAGCGCATAGACATTGTGCCTTGGCATGACGATTCGGCTCAGTTTGTGATCAATGCCCTGTCGCCCGCCGAAGTCGATTCGGTGGTGCTGGAGCCTGATCGTCGCACGGTGGAAGTCGGTGTTCCCGAAGAGAACATCAAGACTGCACTGGGTCACCGAGGAGAAAACGTGCGCTTGGCCAGCGCTTTGGTCGGTTGGCATATCGATATTATCAGCACGGAAGAGATGGTTGAGCGCAAGAGTAGCGAAGACAGCAGGTTGCGTGAGCGCTTCGAGCGCTATTTGGAGGTTGATGTCGATTTGGCGGGGCTGCTAGTTCAGTCTGGCTTTGTCAACCTCAAGTCGATTGCCTACGTGCCACTGGATGAACTGTTGTTGATCGACGGCATCGACCAGGTATTGGCTGAAAATCTGCGCGAGCGTGCTAAAAACGCACTCTTCCTGATGATGGCTCAGGGGGAAGAAGAAGAGGAAGAGCCGCTGGCGCCCACTGAGGAGCTGCTGGCATTAGAGCGGATGACCCCCGGCATCGCCAGCCGACTCGCCGCTGCGGATATCGCCACTGTGGAGGCTCTGTCCGAGCAGTCAGTGCCAGAACTGCTGGAGATCAGCGGCATTGAGGAACGCATGGCTCGCCGCCTGATCATGGAAGCTCGCCGCCAGATTTTTGATACACCACAGCAGTTAGCCACGGCATCTGAGGATTGATGACCCCATGTCGGAGCCGTTGAATACAGTCGCATCGCTGGCCGAGCGCTTTCAGTTATCAACAACAGAGTTGCTCGACCTCTTGCGCGAGGCTGGCTTTGAGCAAACTAGTGGCGAGGATGCTGTAGATATAGCGGCGGTGCTGGCCAAACCCGTGGTGCGTGATGCGTTGATGGAGAGTCGCCGCCCGCAAGATGGCGAGCAAAGCGATCAAGTGGTGGTCAAGCTAGAGCGCCGCACTAGTAGCACATTGCGCACCGGCTCTCGTGCCAGTGCTCGCGCAGTGACAGTGGAGCGTCGTGGGCAGCGCACCTATGCCAAGTCCGTGGAGCGCGATCCACAGAAAACGGACGAGGTGCCAGCAGGAAGCTCGCCAGCGGCTCCGTCACTGTCACCCGTCGAGCCGCCTGCGGTTGATGTTGATGTAGAGGAACTGCGTCGCAATGCAGTGCGCGACAATCGGGGGCGCCAAGAGCAAAAGTCAAAAGAGCAGTCAAAAGAGGGGGGCGCGGATAGCGCTGCGCCTGGTCGCGGTAGTCCGTTGTCGCGTCAGGCACCAGCGGCTAGACAGTCCGCCTCGTCCCGTCGCGCCACCACCCCGACCTCGCGCCGCCGCGCTCGCTTGGCTCCGCGCGCTGGCGAGAAGCATCAAGTCGATGCACGGCACCTGGTCGAGCAGGCTCTGCGCGAGACGGCGGCTGAAACGGTCGGTCATCCAGCTGCCGGTTCAGCCTCCGCACAGGCGGCGGGTATTAGTAGCGGAGTGCTGAAGATAGTTGAGCAACGCCATCACGCATTTCGGCTCCCCCAGCAACCCATCACACGCACAGCACACCTCAAGAGTGGTCAACAGGTCGCGGTGGCTGACTTGGCGCGTCGCCTCAGTGTCAAATTGGCAAGAGCGCAAGCTCGGCTGGCGGCGATGGGGCTCGAAGATGCTGAGCGTATCGATACCGATACGGCGGTACTCCTTGCCGAGGATTTGGGGCACCATGTGGAAGTGACGAGTGAGCGCACCTTGGCAAGCGAGTTGGACAAGGCGTATATGGCCGAGGGGACTCCCACTCCGCGCCCGCCTGTAGTGGCTGTCATGGGGCATGTTGATCACGGCAAGACTTCCCTGCTCGATCAGTTCCGCCAGAGTAGCATTGCCGCTACTGAGGCGGGAGGCATTACTCAGCATATCGGTGCCTATCAAGTGCCCCTAGACGATGATCGCACCATCACTTTTATTGACACGCCCGGTCACGAGGCTTTCAGTGCCATGCGCGCCCGGGGAGCCTGTTGCACAGATCTCGTGGTGTTGGTAGTGGCGGCTGACGATGGGGTCATGCCTCAGACACTAGAGGCGGTTGAACATGTGCGAGCCGCGGGCGTTCCCTTGG
>JABABF010000052.1 GCA_014238345.1 Gammaproteobacteria bacterium | reverse complement strand
TAGAAACCGCCGCCGAAAACCTTCCCCTTGCGGTCAAATTCCAGCACCATGCGCCGACACAGCGTCAACACAGCCGTCTCCGCCATCGTCTCACCCCGCGCCGTAGCATCCTCTATCGCTTGCCCGGAAGCCTTCATCGCAGTATCCAAGCTGATCTCGTCCATCAGCGCCAGTGGTCCGACTGGATAACCCGCAAAGCGGGCGGCGTTCTCGATTAACGCTGGTGGCACCCCCTCGGTCACCATCGACAGCCCCTGCCCCATCATTTTGCCGATTACGCGAGAGGTGAAGAAGCCGACTCCGTCATTGACAACTATCGGTGTCTTGCCCAGCTGACGACCAAGGTCGAAAGTGCGCGCCAGTGTCTCATCAGAGGTCTTCGCGCCGCGAATGATCTCGACCAGCGGCATACGCTCGGCTGGTGAGAAAAAGTGCATGCCAATGAAGTTCTCTGGACGCTGGGTGGCCTCGGCTAATTCGGTGATTGGCAACGCTGAGGTGTTGGAGGTGAACAGCGCATCCTCGGCCAAGATGGCCTCGGTCTCGGAGCTCACCTTGGCCTTCACGGCGCGATCTTCAAATACCGCCTCAATGATGGCATCGCAATCTGCCAAGTCGCCAAGCGTCCCGGTGGGCTGGATACGCCCCAAAATCTCTGCTGTCTTGTGCTCGTCAATGCGGCGGCTCTTCTCGCAGGCTTTGCGCACATAGTCAACACCGCGCTCGGCGGCAGCCTGATCAACATCCTTGAGCACCACCTCGATCCCGGCGCGAGCCGCCGCCATCGCCAGCCCCGCCCCCATTTGCCCAGCACCGAGTAGGCCGAGGCGGCGCACTTCGCGCTTGGGAACGCCCTCGGGTCGACTCAGCCCGCTATTGACAGCGTTCATCTGCACAAAGAAAGTCGTCATCATGTTGCGCGCCACCGGGCTGAGCAACAACTTCAGGAAATAGCGCGTCTCGATTTCCGAGGCGGTATCAAAATCCACAACCCGCGCCGTATCGCAAATAGCCGCAAAGATAGCCCGTTGTGCTGGCATGTTGCCATGCGTCTGGTTCATCACATTGACTGGGCCGAAGAACAACAGCCCCTGTAACCCCTGATCGTCCGCCGCATCCTTCGGCGCACCGCCGGGAATGCGAAAGCCCTTCTTATCCCACGGCTGCACTGGCTCCGGCTCAGACAACAGCCAAGCACGCGCCTTGTCGCGCATCTCTTCCTCACTGCTGGCCAGCTCATCCACCAACCCCTTGGCCAAGGCTTGGTCTGCCTTGAGGCGCTTGCCCGTGCTAATCAGGGTGATCGCCTCCTGCATCCCCAGCATCCGCGTCAGGCGCACGATGCCACCCGCCCCCGGCAACAGCCCCAACTGCGATTCGGGCAAGCCGACCTGTAGCGAGGGATGATCCAGCGCAAAGCGGCGGTGGCAAGCGAGACAGATCTCATAGCCGCCGCCAAGCGCCGCCCCGTTGATGCCCACCGCCACTGGCACCCCCAGCGTCTCCAATTGGCGAAAAGGCTGCTTGGTCGCCATCATCGCATCGAACAGCACTCGCCGCTCTTCGGCGGACTGGTCCAGCGGCATGTTCATCATCTCCTTGACATCGCCGCCAGCGAAGAACTGCCCCGGCTTGGCACTACACAAGTAAATGCCTTTGATGTTTTCCTTGTCCGCCTCCAGCTCGGCGATGGCCGCCTTGAAGGCCGTATCAAAGGCGACCCCCATCACATTGACTTTTTTGTCGGGCTGATCGAAGACCAGCTCGACAATACCGTCGGCATCCTTTTTTAGGCGGATGTAATCGCCGCCGCTACTGTCCTGACTCATGATGTTCCCTAGCGTTGTGAGTTGTCTAATCTTGGGTTTGCACAGCCGCCAGCTCGCTCTCTGGCAAGACGGCGACTGCTCTAGTTGCTAAACGCGCTCGATGATAGTGGCAATGCCGATGCCGCCGCCAGCACACAGGGTGGCAACACCACGGCGCAGCTCGCGCCGCTCCAGCTCATCCAACAACGTGCCGAGAATCATCGCTCCGGTGGCACCGATCGGGTGCCCCATGGCAATGGCTCCGCCGTTGACATTGATCTTCTCATCTGGGATGCCAAGCAATTTCTGGTAGCGCAACACCACCACGGCAAAGGCCTCGTTGAGCTCAAACAAATCGATGTCATCCACACCGAGACCAGCGAGTGCCAACGCTTTCTCGGTGGCCGGTCCTGGACCCGCCAACATGAGGGTCGGGTCGGTGCCGGTCAGGGCACAGGCAACCACCCGCGCACGCGGCTCAAGACCTTGGTCGCGGCCAGCCTGTTCACTGCCGACCAGCACTGCACTTGCACCGTCGACGATGCCCGAGGAGTTGCCGGGCGTGTGAATGTGCTCGACTCGCTCTACCTCAGGGTAGCGGTGCTTGAGAAAATCATCGTGCCCAAAATCGCCAAACATCTGGAAAGAGGGGCTGAGCTCGGCCAGCTTGTCCAGCGAGGTGCGACGAATGGTCTCGTCGCGCTCCAGCACGGGCACACCGTTGATATCTAGCACCGGCACCACCGAGCGTGCAAAACGCCCCTCATCCCAAGCAGTAGCGGCGAGCTGCTGAGAGCGCAACCCATAGCGATCTACATCTTCGCGACTAAAGCCGTCCAGTGCCGCCATCAAATCCGCCGCCACGCCCTGTGAGATGCTGATATTGCGGGGGTCCATCATCACCCATGGATCACCCATGGCCCCACCACTAGCACCAATGCCCAGCCGCGACATCGATTCGACACCGCCGCCCACTACCAGCTGCTCAAAACCGCTGCGCACTTTCATCGCTGCCGTGTTGACAGCATCCAGCCCGCCAGCACAGAAGCGGTGCAACTGGGCACCGGTGGTAACATGATCCCAGCCAGAGACGATCAGTGCCGATTTGGCGATATTCTGCCCTTGCTCACCCACGGGCTCGCCCGTGGCCATGACCACATCGTCAACGCGTGTCGTGTCTAAATTATTGCGCTCTCGCAGGGAGCGCAACAGGTTGACAACCAGCTCTATCGGCTTGACACCGTAAAGAGCTCCGCCGGGTTTGCCGCGACCGCGCGGTGTGCGCACTGCATCATAAATATAGGCTTCAGTAGTACTCATTATGTGTCCTCTCTCGCATGCTCAGCCGATGATCGCCGGTCTGGGTCGCCGCCTCGGTGCCTTATTTTACGATAGCCTATTAGTTGGCTCACTGCTCGTCTTGGTGGCCACCATCGCCGTCGTCGGGCAGGGGATGCTCAGCGACCAAGCCCCCGCTGCCGTCACTGGCACTTGGTTTCGCCTTGCGTTGCTGGGTACCCTGTGCGCCTATTTCATCGGATTTTGGCACCGTGCCGGGCAGACACCGGGCATGCGCGCCTGGGGTCTCTACCTGAACGCGGTGGATGGCTCGCCACCCAGTCTTGTGCGCAGTGCCGTCCGCTTGGCCGCCGCCACCCCGGCACTACTCTGCCTCGGCGCTGGCTACTGGTGGCTACTGTTTGACCGCCGCGGCTGCTGGCAGGATCGGCTGTCTGGCACCCATATGTTGTGCCTGCCCCGTGTCCTGCGCTCAGACACGCCGACCAAGTAGCCACAGGCCAGCCGCTAGACACAGCGATGGTACCGCCACTACCCCGATCAAGGGGCTAAAACCTAAGGCGACACTGGCCGTGCCGGTCAGCGTCTGCACATAGCCACAGAGAATGCCGATCAAAATACCGCCGCCAGCGCGCAGAGCCAAATTTATCTGACGTTGGGCTCCGAACAATAATCCGGCCACCAACACCACCCAGGCGACCGTGGTTAGCGGTGTCAACAGGCTGCGCCAACACGACAGCCAATGCCGCGCTCCACCTTGCGAGAAGCGGCGGTTCAGCGCCTGCGCCTCACGCCAGCGCACAAGCAGCGGCATCTGCGCTGGCGGTAGAGCAGCCACCAACAGACTGTGGGGGGCGGGCAGGCTCGTCTCCTCCGAGCTCGACAACATACGTTCTCGCAGTTGTGCTTCACCATCCACAGCTCGCACTACCTGCTGCTCCCTCAGACCGGGCAGCTGCCATCCATCCTCTGTCCAATGTCCCCGCTCCGCTTGTCGTAGCGTCTGTAGTCGGTGGTCAGCACCAATCTGGTAGAAGGTGAAGCCGCGTAGTTGCCGTGCATCCGCACTCAGCGCACCAATGTGCAGATAATGCCCGTCAGCGGTGCGCCACAGTTGGGATTTTGCCACTGGAGCCGCGCCACCGGTAGCGGCATCCTGCCGTAGCGACCAGGGTACCGCCTCAAAGGACAGCGCCACCGCCACGGCGCTAAGCAACAGGCCGGGGAGCAACGCAACGGCGGTGATACGCAACGGGCTGTAGCCGCTAGCCCGCAGGGCGATCAACTCATTGTGCTGCGCCAGTGCGGCCAGGCCTAGCATCACCCCGCACAGCGCGATGAGTGGCGTGTACTCATGGAATGTTGCAGGCAACAATAGGAACTCCAGTAGCAAGGCGACGAGCCAACCGATTTGGGGCCCTTCTTCGACGAGGCGCCAAGTGGCGGACAGCAGCAGCAAGCCCAGCAATACCAGCAGTGATAGGCGACCGACTACCCATGCCACATAACGGTCAGCGGGCGACATAATCATCGTCTCACACCCCGCCGCAGTACACCAGATTGCCACAGCAAGGCGAGCGTGGCGGCAGCAGCGATGGTGAGAGATAGCGGCCAGAAGGCTAGCGGCGGCGAGCGTTGTGCGGTAGTAGCGGCATCACCCCAAATACCAATCCCAGCCAAGCTGAGCGCATAGACCACCACCACCAACAGGCTCTGCCACTGGAAACCCATGCCGATACGGGGCGGCACCAGTGCCCCCGCACAGGCCAGTGCTAGTAGCGCCAGAGCGGGAACCAACAACACCAAAGCCAGCCGCCGCTGCAATTCGACTCGCGCCCCGAGCTGGCGATCCGTCAACAGCGTCCAGGTTGAACGCGCCTTTCCTTGCATGGAGCGCCTCAGCCCATGTAGCCAATCCTCCAGCGAGCGCGTGAAAGATTCGAAGTGCAGCTCGGTGAAAGCGCCGTCTGCATACGCTTGATAGGCTACACCGCTGTGCAGAGCCAAACGAAAACCGTTGCTGGAATTAAAGTCGATCTGCCCGCTGTCAGCCAACACCAACAACGGCGGACGGCCATCCTCGCTCGGGGTGATGACCGCGATATCACGCAACGCCGTGCGCTCCCCCTCGCGCTGGCTGTGTTCAGCGTAAATCACAACCCCGCCGCCGCTGGCCAGTGGCCGCCCGAGCGCTGGCGACTGCACCAGGCCGATCACAGCTGGGCTACTCAGTATCTGGTGACTGCGCGACGAGCCGAGGGGTGCCAGATAGAGGCTACACAACGCAGTCAACACCATGACGATCAGCACTGCACCCTGTAGTAGCCAAGCCAGCCGCCCCAAACTGATACCAGCAGCCGAAGCCGCCATCAATTCCGAGTGACTGCGCAACCGCGCCAAAGCGATGCAGATGCCAACCGCAAAGGCTCCGGGCAACAGCTGGGCAATAAACTCTGGCAACCGCCAGAGGATGACTGGCACGATGAACTCGGCAGGCAGCTGAGCTCTAACGGCACTCTCCAGATAGCGCGAGCTGCGGATCAGCACGATGCCCGCCAGTAGCACCACAACCACTTGGATTGATGCCGCCATCACTTGGCGTGTCAGATAGCGCAACAACACCTCATTCCTCGGTGTAAGGGGCATGGCTCGCATTATAGGCAAGCCCAGTACTCAGCCGAGACTACCGCCCCATATACTAGGCACTCTGCGCAGCTATCAAGGATGCTCATAATGCCCACCATGAAAACTCGTCTGGTATCCATCGCTGAGGTGAGTGCCGTCACCACCCCCTGCGCCGTGGTGTTCATCGCGGCCAAGGGTGCTCTAGCGTCCACATCGGCGGCGCTAAATCGCGCTGGCAAGGGGAACCTGAAGCGTCTCATCAACTCTGGTGAATGTAGCGGCAAGGCGGGCAAAACCCTATTGCTACACCAGCCGCCGGGGCTCCAAGCCGAGCGCCTGCTACTGGTGGGCTGCGGTGAGCCCCCGAACACTGCGCTGGCCGCGCGCAAGGTCTTGCTGGCGATGCTTGCAGCGCTGGAGCCAGTGCCCGGCAACCACGCCCTAGTCTGCCTTGATGGGCTACTCTCGGACACCCTCGACGAAGCAACACTGTTGCGCCAGCTGGCCTACCTCGCCAGCCTCGCCCGTCCGGCACCGGGCACCACTGCCGCCGCCGCCCGCAAGAAGCCACGCACCCGCCGCCTCGACATCGCTGTGCCAGGTCGGCTCAGCGCCGCGCGGCGCACAGCGTTGCGCGAGGGGGTGGCGATGGCGCTGGGCGCGGACACAGCGCGCGAGCTGGGCAATTTACCTCCCAACAAATGCACACCGCGCTATCTCGCCACTCGGGCGCGGCAACTGGCGCGGAGCTACAAATCTCTATCGGTACGCGTCCTCGGCGAAGCTGAACAACGGCGACAGGGCATGGGGGCGCTACTGGCAGTCAGTCAGGGTAGCCGTGAACCCTCCCAAGTGGTGGTGTTGCGTTATAGCGGTGCGGCATCGGGACAGCGACCCGTGGCGCTAGTTGGCAAAGGGGTGACCTTTGACAGCGGAGGTATCAGCATCAAGCCAAGATTAGCCATGGACGAGATGAAATTCGACATGTGCGGTGCCGCTAGCGTTATTGCCACAATGGGATGCATAGCAGAACTAAAAATACCAATTAATGTAGTCGGCATAGTCGCCGCAGCAGAGAATATGCCAGGCAGCAAAGCAACAAAGCCTGGCGATATTGTAAAAAGCATGTCTGGCAAAACCATAGAGATTCTCAATACGGATGCAG
>JABABF010000051.1 GCA_014238345.1 Gammaproteobacteria bacterium | reverse complement strand
TCGGCAACGACGGGGAGGGAGAGACGATTTGTGGAATTTGAGCTTTCCTAGGAGGAAAACCATGAAGAGAGTTCTTTTGGCAACGACCGCTGTTGCGGCATTCGTTGCTTTTTCGGGCACAGCCCAAGCACAAGACCCCGGCCGCGCCGACTATGGCGCGACAGAAGGGGGCGGCGGCGCAGGCTCTGCCTTCACCGTCACAACCAGCGGCGCGGTCAAGGCCTACTTGAAATACGCCTCGGGCAAGGATAGTGGAGCCAGCGTACCCGCTGTGCGCAATGCAGAAGCGGCTCTGGCTGCTTTAGCAGCTGATGCTACTGCTGCTGATAGGACTGCTGCTAATGATGCGGTTGGAGCTGCCCGCGACACCGAGGCGAGCAGCGGCTTCTTTACGCTCCTGAACGCCGACTTGGAGATCAATGGTGCTGCCACGACCGACGGCGGTACGGATATTGGGGTCCATATCGATTTCAACTTCTCTGGTAACGAAAGCGATTCCACGGATAAGCTTGGGGGTACAGACCAAGAGCTCAACATCGGCAGGTTTGTCCGTGTCGATGAGCTTTCGTTGAAAATCGGCGGCAACTGGGGTTCTATCCAGATGGGTCGTGACGACGGTGCCGAAGATACCTTTAAAATCTACGGTGCTAGCGTTTCCGCTGGTACGGGCGGTATCGACGGCGACCAGCACACGGTCAATGGTGGTGTCGACTACGCTGGCACGGGCGGTCAAGCCGGTGTTGGCGATTCGGGCGATGCCTTGAAGGTCACCTACCTCTCGCCCAAAGTCGTTGGCTTTCAAGCTGGTGTTTCCTTGGCTTACCAAACTTCTGGGCCCGGTGATTCCAACGGCGGCACCTTGGGTGTCGGTCTTGGCGCCAAGTACGGCGGCTCCGCTGGCGGCGTTGACTACGCAGCCTCCCTCGTTTGGGGCGATAAGAACATCGCGGCTGATGTCTCTGACGATGGTGATGGTAACGGGCATAAGGAAGACGGCTACGGCGGTCTTGGTATCGGCTTGAAAGTCGGTGGTGCCGGTGCTTCTTTCGCCACAGGTGTCACGCTCAACAATCTCGGTATCGACGATACTTACAAAGTTACGGATGTCGACGGTGAGAAGAAAAAGGGGCTTGGTATCCAGTGGAGCGGTGGCGTGGCTTACGCCATTCCCGGCGGCAAAGCCAATGCCTCTGTGACGGCTGCTCTCGACATACCACACGGATTGAGCTCCGAAGGTAAGTACGGTCTCAATATTGATGGATGGCTCCTCATGGCGAGCGCTGACTATGCGATCTTGCCTGGGGTTGTCATCGCGCTTGACCTCGGCTACGGCGATAGCAACTTGACCGGTCACACTCTGATCAATACCACTAGTGCAGAGGTCGACGGTGAAACAGTGGTAACTAGAACGGCCGACAATGTCAAAACCGATTCGGCTGGCTTCACGGGTTTGATCCGCGTGAAGGCTTCCTTCTAAGGTCAACGAACAACAGAAAGACACGGAGACGCTCGGCTGAACAAAAGCTGACACCAATAACCTCCTCCTTTCTGTGACAAGGCGAAAAGGACGGCTCCCCCCCGAGCCGTCCTTTTCCGTTTAAAACCCCCTTACGGGGCGCGGCGGAGGTTGTTGGGGACAACTTGATTTGAAACGAGGCATAAGGCATTACATGGGGCATTACATGGGGTATTGTT
>JABABF010000050.1 GCA_014238345.1 Gammaproteobacteria bacterium | reverse complement strand
TATCTGGCTCAGGTAACGGTGTCGTCTCCTCCACTGCCAGAGTAGTACTCGGAGCCTCATCACGCACCTCAGCGGTAGCCTCTGCCGCATCGGCAGCGGCGAGGTTATCTGCATAGCTCGGCGGCAACAACTGAGTGGTGCGGGCTCCGAGCTGTTTGAGTTGATCAATCTTGAGCAATACATTGCCGCGCCCCTCGCTAAGATGCTTGCGAGCACCCTCCCAAGTTTTCTGCACTTGATTGATCCGCTGCCCCATTTTGTCGTATTCGTTGAGAAACTTGACCAATTTATCGTACATCCGACCGGCCACCGCAGCGATCTGCTCGGCATTGCGATTGCGCAACTCGACCCGCCACAGCTCGGCCACCATCAACAACACTGGCAATAAAGTCGCTGGCGAGAGCAACGCCACTTTGCGATCTCGAGCCTGTTGCAACAGCCTTGGCTCAGCTTGATAGGCCGCGATATAAGCCGCCTCAAGCGGCACAAAAAGGAAAACAAAATCAGGATTTTTACCATCCAGTTCAGCGAGTTCTTGGTATTTTTTTGAGGCTAATCCAACAATATGCCGCTCAATGGATTTGACATGTGCACGCATTGCCTTATCACGCACTTTGGTATCGTCAGTAGACACTGCGCGTTCATAGTCATTGAGAGAAACCTTGGCATCAATGACAACACAGCGGTCGCCCGGCAACTGCAAGACAACATCAGGGCGCATGCCCTTGCCATCCTCATCTCGGAAAGTCTGCTGGGATACATAGTGCCGCCCCAACTCCAAACCCGCATCCTCAAGTAATTTCTGCAAAATCATCTCACCCCAATAACCGCGGGTCTGGCTTTCACCTTTCAACGCCTTGGTCAATTGCCGTGCCTCGTCACCGAGGCCGGTGCTGGCTTCGCTCAACTGCTTGACTACCGCCTCAAGCGCACCGCGCTCTTTATTCGCTTGATCGTAGCTGCGCTCAATTTTGTCGCGGAAAGACTTGAGGTCTTTTTGTAGCGGATCAACCAGCAGCTTCACCGCCTGCTCACCCGCCCCCTGCACCGCCTCACGCTTTTGCTCCAAAGCTTGGCTAGCCAACACTTGGAATCGCTCACTGAGCTGGCCGAGCATGTCTGTGCGATCCTTTTCACGCTCCTGCTTGCGCTCTACTTTGGCCAGTTTGTCCGCCTCATCTCGAGTTTGTAGCTGCTCACGCAAGGTAGAGCTCTCGGCCTCGGCTCGCTCTTTGCCTGATTTCAGTGCCTGTGCTTCTGTGCTCAGCCTGGCAATCTGATCATTGAGCTGCTGGCGCTCCGCTTGAGCTCGCTGGTCGAGTTCATCCCGCGCTCGCAGCTGGGTGTGCAAGGCATCGCGCTCGGTCTCGGCTCTGGCCAGACCCGACTTCAAGCTCTGTAATTCCTCGCTCATGGCCTCCATACGACTGCCGAGCTGAGAGCGCTCCTCTTGAGCTCGCTGCACGGCTTCATCACGCTCGCGCAATTGTTGCTGTAATGCTGTGCGCTCGGCTTCGGCGCGCACACGCGCCTCGCTGGACTCCTGAATCTCCACGCGCAAAGCCTCTTGGGCTGTGCCGAGCTGGCGGCTATCCGTATCAATCCGGCGGCGGCCACTCTCGGCAAATGCCGCCCAAGCAAAGGCACCGACGGCACAGACCGCCAGCGTAGCGACCAAGGCCAGCTGGGTCATGGTAAATCCCATCATGATTTCTCTCCCCTCTTCTGTGTCCCCTTAAACCATGAGATCGCGCTATGGCTTATCGGGTAATCGCCGCCCTCGCTACGATCTTGAAAAAAATCGCGCAATGTCGCATCCACGACTGGGAAAGCCAGCTCCGACCATGGGATATCTGCCTCACTAAACAACCTCACCTCTTGGCTTTCCGCCCCTGGAGCACAATCCTCACTAGTGAGCCGCGCACGGTAGAAAGCATACACCTGATTGATGCGCGGGATGTCATAGAGTCGGTACAGCTGCACATCGACTAGCCGAGCGCAAGCCTCCTCCCAAGTTTCTCGCAACGCCGCCTCAACCATGGTCTCACCATTCTCCAAATAGCCCGCTGGCAGGGTCCAGAAGCCGATGCGCGGCACGATGGCGCGCCGACACAGCAGTAGGCGATCGCCCACCACGGGCACT
Organism: Gammaproteobacteria bacterium; assembly: GCA_014238345.1. GTDB lineage: Bacteria > Pseudomonadota > Gammaproteobacteria > JABABF01 > JABABF01 > JABABF01. The sequence goes on along the minus strand of JABABF010000050.1, from coordinate 735 downwards.
GAGCCGACCACGATGCGCGGATTCTGGTAGTGGATATAGCGGCAGACGGTGCACACATAGCGGTGCCGGTTGTCTTGCTCGGGCACCTGCCACTCGAGCGCCCCGCCACACTGACTGCAAAAATTCATGCCGATTCATGCGGGATGAGCGCAAGCCGCCCGTAGCGCCCACTGTAGAACAGCAAGGGCTCACCTGCACTGTGGTGATGATGCAATACCTCGCCGACCAAAATGATGTGATCGCCACCTGAATGGCGCTCGCGAAACACGCATTCAAAGCAGGCCAAACTGTCGACAAGCACTGGACAATCGGTGACTCCGGCTATGCCATCTTCTGGGTCTAAGTCATGCTCGCTCTTGCGTGTATAACGTGCGGCCAACGCCTGCTGCTCAGCGCGTAGCACATTGACCGCATAGTGCGTAGCCGCATCAAAATCGGCCAGACATTCTGAGCTGCGTTGCACATTCCACAGCACCAGTGGCGGGTCTAGGGACAGCGCAGTGAAGGAATTGACCGTCATGCCAAAGGCCACCCCCCCCTCGCGGGCTGCCGTCACCACCGCCACCCCAGTGGCGAAGCACCCCAAAGAGTCGCGCAATGTGCGAGCAGCATCAGCGGTCATCACTTCGCTCCCCCCCACCAGCACCCGCGCTCTCCCAGCGAGCAGCGCGGCGCGTATCGCTGTCGCGCCCACCCACCCAACGCGCCCCATCTGCACACAATTCCTTCTTCCAC
>JABABF010000049.1 GCA_014238345.1 Gammaproteobacteria bacterium | reverse complement strand
TCTGCAGAATTGCAACCCAGTAGCGCCGGGCGTGGTATAACGCGTCTTGGTCTGAGCCGCCATCAAGGAGGTGATGCCACTGTGCGTATCAACGGTGAAGCAGCGATCTCCCGAGCAAAGTTGCTCAGAGAGCTGCCATTGCAGCTGATTGATGCTCGTGTTGCCTCTTTACTGAGTGGCGCGCCAGCGGGTCGGCGCCGCTTTATGGATTGGTGCACGTTTCACATGGAACCGCATTTTCTTCAGCAATGGCGCCGTTATCATCGTTGCTTAAAACAATACAATCGCCTGCTGCGTAACCCGATTCAAGCGAGTGCGCTGGCACAGCGCTCAGGCTGGATTGAGCAGCTCGCTGAAGCGGGAGAGGCGTTGGCTGGGATGCGAGCCAACTGGGCAGAAACTTTCTCCACGGTGCTTGCGACGCTACAGCCTAGCCAGCTGGCTACTGAGGTCAAGCTACGTTATATGCGCGGTTGGTCGAGCGGAGGCTCATCCTTTATTGATTGTTTAAGTGCTTCCTGGGCCAAAGATCGAGCGGCAGCTCATTTGCGTCAAGGCCCTCATTGCGCGGATTTGCGGTTCTCTTTTCAGGGCGCTGCGGTGGCTGATAGATTGTCCAGCGGCCAGCTGAAAGCGTTGGCCATCATCCTGCGCCTCGCGGCAGCGCAGCAGTTGCAACAGCAATGTGGCCTGCGTTGCGTGTTTCTGGTAGACGATTTATCAGCGGAGTTGGATCGCCACGCTAAGCGAACTTTGTGCAATTTGCTGGATCAGAGTGGCCATCAAATCTTTGCTAGTTGTATTGAACGCAGCACTCTCCATTCCTTTTTACCTACCGCCTCTCGCTGTGATTTTCAGCTGCGAGGAGGCGGTGTATCTCAATTGGCGGCCTGAGACCAAGACAATGGAAAAATATGATTCCTCCAGTATTAAGGTGCTCAAAGGCTTGGAGGCTGTGCGCAAGCGACCCGGCATGTACATAGGCGACACCGATGACGGTTCTGGCCTACACCAGATGGTCTTCGAGTTGGTGGACAATTCCATTGATGAGGCCTTGGCCGGTCACTGTAGCCAAGTCGAGCTGCGCTTGCTGGATGGTGAGGTCGGGGAAGAAGTCTGCGTATCAGACGATGGTCGAGGCATGCCGACGGAAATGCATGATGAGGGTGTGTCGGCGGCCGAGGTGATTATGACAATCTTGCATGCGGGGGGGAAATTTGATGACAATAGCTACAAGGTGTCGGGTGGCCTGCACGGGGTGGGGGTTTCGGTAGTTAATGCGCTGTCCTCCAAACTGTGGCTGAGCATTGACCGCAAAGGCCAACGGCATGAGCAGGTCTATGAGGATGGCAAAGCATTGGCTCCGCTGAGGGCGACGGAATCGGTGAGCAGTACGGGGACTACGGTGCGCTTTCAGCCCTCGTCAACGGTGTTTAAAAATATCCATTTCAGCCGCACATTATTAGGGAAGCGCCTGCGGGAACTGGCCTATTTGAATGCGGGTCTTAAAATCATTCTGCTGGATGAGCGTGCCTTGAGCGATGGGGAGAACCGTGAGGAGTTCTATTCCGAAGGAGGCTTGGCGGCCTTTGTCGCGGAGCTGAACGAGGGTCGCCAAGTGCTCCAAGAGGTGTTTCATTTTCAAGCTAAGGGCGATAGTGGGATTGTCATGGAGACCGCCCTCCAATGGCATGATGGCTACCAAGAAGGGGTCTATTGCTATACCAACAACATCCCTCAAAAAGATGGCGGCACCCATATGGCAGGTTTTCGTAGCGCACTGACCCGTAGCCTGAAAAACTATATGGAAAAAGAGGGGTTGACGGCCAAGGCCAAGCTCAGCGCTACAGGCGATGATGCCCGCGAGGGCTTGACTGCAATTATTTCTGTCAAGGTGCCCGACCCGAAATTTTCTTCGCAGACCAAAGATCGCCTAGTGTCCTCTGAGGTACGTCCGGTGGTGGAGCAGCTATTAGGCGCACAGCTGGGCGCATACCTTTTGGAAAATCCCCGGGCGGCCAAGAGCATTTGCCAGAAGATCATTGATGCGGCCAGAGCCCGAGAAGCTGCTCGCAAGGCGCGTGAACTGAGTCGTCGCAAGGGAGCCTTGGACTTGGGGGGGTTGCCTGGTAAGTTGGCGGATTGCCAAGAAAAGGACCCGGCGCTCTCTGAGCTATTCCTTGTTGAGGGCGACTCGGCTGGCGGCTCTGCTAAACAGGGTCGAGACAGGCGCTTCCAAGCGGTGCTACCCCTGAAGGGCAAAATTCTAAATGTGGAGCGGGCGCGCTTGGATAAGATGCTAGCCTCTGATGAAATTGGTGCCATGATCACGGCCTTGGGTTGCGGTATAGGTGAGGGGGAAATGCAGTTAGAGAAGCTGCGTTATCACCGCGTGATTATCATGACTGATGCCGATGTTGATGGCGCCCACATTCGTACGTTGCTACTGACCTTCTTTTTCCGCCAAATGCGCCCCTTAGTTGAACTGGGTCATATCTATATCGCACAGCCGCCGCTGTACAAAATCAGCAAAGGCAAGCAACAGCGTCATGTGGCCGATGAGGCAGAGTTGCAAGAGCACTTTTTGCAAATCGCTATGGAGAAAGCGGCGCTACATCCAGAGGAAGGAGCCCCACCGATGATGCCCAGTGCTTTGCAGGAGCTGATGGGTGCCTGCCAGCGACTACAAGATCATGTAGATCGTCTATCCAAAAGGCAGCCGCCAGCGCTACTGTGGGCGCTGTCCAAACAGCCATATCTTGAGCCAGAGAGATTGCGGGATCGGGAAGCAATGTTGGAATGGCGTAACGCATTGCAGAGCCATTTGCTGCCCAATGTTGAGGTTAGGGTGCTTGAGGAGACGATCGCGCTCAGAGAGCAACTGTGCATGGAGGAGAGTATTGAAGCAGAGTTGGCTGAGGAGGGGAACCTTGCTACAACAAAAGAGGAGGTCCCTGTTGCTCAAACACTTGAGTACAGCATTTTTCTGCCGAATGTTAAATTACACCGCTCTGGGGCAGTGGTGCAGCATGAGATTAATGCTGCTTTTTTGCGCTCAGGGGAGTATCGGCAATTATGCCGCTTGGGACGGCCACTGATCAATGCCTTAGGCTCAGGCGCTTTTCTGAAGTTGGGTGAGCGTGAGGAAAGTCTGCAATCAATAGAGCAGGCCTTTGAGCGACTGATGGAAGAAGCTCGTCGCGGCTGGGGTATCCAGCGCTATAAAGGATTGGGAGAGATGAACCCCAGCCAGTTATGGGAGACCACGTTGGATCCGGAAAACCGCAGCTTGCTAGAGGTCTCTATGGAAGATGCTATGCGCGCGGATCATATTTTTGATGTGTTGATGGGGGTGCGCGTAGACGCTCGCCGTCAATTTATTGAAGAAAATGCACTGAAAGCAGAGAACCTTGATATCTAAGGAAGACCTGAAGAAAGCACTCTGCTTGACCCGTTGTTTGCTCCGGGTGACCAATCAAAGGGATAGGGTTAAAACATTATACTGTGCGGCGCTGGCGCTCGACAGGAAACCCATCCGCCCCTTACGGAGATAATGGGGAGCCAGCAGCTAGGGGCGCTTAGCCACCCACGCAGATTTGTTTCCCAGTGGGTGCTATGCAAGGGCATATACTGGGGGGGTTCCGATTGGCTCGTCTAGACGGAAGCCACCCAATTAGGCCGCACTCTTGCGGTCAGCACGGTTGATAGCGATAGATCGTGTCATTTGCTGTAGCCAACCGAGGTCAGCACATTTTCACGCCCAGCAAGATTCGGATTTTTCCAAAAATAGAAGGAGACTT
>JABABF010000048.1 GCA_014238345.1 Gammaproteobacteria bacterium | reverse complement strand
CCAGCAGCTTGGCGAGAGCGCATCGCGGCAGCGCAGGTGGTAGAGGTGCGCTGATATTGATGGGTTCAGCACACTATTGCGAGTACATGATAGGGATTGGGTAGGGTGAAACATCGCGCCCGTCTGTTCGTTCTGATTTATTGATCTGAGCACCCCTCGAGCTGAGTCGGGGGCGTGTTCCGTCCTTAATTTGCGGGTCATAGGATCCCCAGCTTGTTCGAGATGAACTGGCCTCTCTAAGTGCATTCACTCCCCACACACCTCGCCATCCCCCGCCACCAGCTGTAGCACACGCCCGCCGCTACCGAGCACAACGCGGCGTATGCCCTCGGGCGCCACCTTGTCAGGACAGTAGTAGAGGCTACCATTGACAGTGGCCGAGCCGTCGACCCCCAGTCTGAGCGAGCGCTCCCCGAAGGCCGCCCGCACGGCAATGTGTCCGCTCGCTGGTCGGTAGCGGCGCAGTAACGGTTCCGTTGTTTGGCGGTGTTGGTCACCGTTATGGTCGGCAAATGCAAGTAGCTGTGAGCCGCCGTTACGTAGGCAATCCCCAGTGTCGTCCGCCGGACACACGGTGATTGTGGTATCGCGTCGGATAGCCCCCTCTCGCGCCTCGTCTAGCAGCTGGGAGATGACATAGGCAACGGCGTTGGCTCGAGCCAGTGCGAGGCGGGCACCAAAGCTGCCAGCACTCACTGCAACGAGTAGCCCTAGCAGAGCCAGTGTCAGCATGGATTCGATCAGTGTGAAGCCGTTGTCAGTACTCGTCCTGTGGCGGAGCTGGCACAGATAGTGCATACGATGCCATTCCATTGGCGATGTTCTCATTCCCTGAGTCCTGGCCATTGTCCGCTGTGGCAGTGTTGTGCGTCAAATTAAAAGCGTAGCACTATGGCAGTCGGTCAGTATCGAGCCGTGGTTACAGGGCGGTAGCCGCATAAGTGCTCGGCGGGCAGTGTGCCTTTCTGTCTGCTCGCATCTTGTTACTATAGGAACTCAGTCATCGCCACATCAAGACACGATCGAGCTTGGATACTTGAGTACCACCATCGCTCCTGAGAGCATTTACTGGCACGACTACGAGACCACTGGCCTTGATCCTCGGTGCGATCGCCCATCGCAATTCGCTGGTTTACGCACTGATGCCGCGCTACGCGAAGTGGGGGAGCCGTTGGTGCTGTACTGCCATCCGGCAGCCGATGTGTTGCCGTCGCCGGAGTCCTGCCTGATCACTGGTATCACGCCACAACGCATGCAACGCGACGGTGTGCCCGAGCGCGAATTTGCCAGAGCCATTGAGCGTGAGCTGACGCGTGCTGGCAGTTGCGCCGCTGCTTACAATGGCTTCAGCTTTGATTTTGAGGTGACGCGTCATCTACTCTATCGCAATTTTTACGACCCCTACGCTTGGGAATGGCGAGCTGGCAATAGTCGCTGGGATCCGCTAGATGCATTGCGTTTGGCGCGGGCGCTACGGCCAGAAGGTATCCAGTGGGCCGACGGTGAGGATGGTCGTCCACTGTTTCAGCAGGATCGGTTGACGCAGGCCAATGGTATTGAGCACGAAGTTCACGAGGCATTGTCCGATGTGCGCACGATGCTCGCGCTGATGCGTTTGCTACGAGAACACCAACCGAAGCTGTTCAATTACGCCTTGGCGCGGCGGCAGCGAGAGGTGGTAGCAGTGGATTTAGATCCTGCACACAGGAAACCCTTGCTACACATTGATCGCCGCTACGGTAACCAGCACTGCTGCCTAGGGGTGATCCTGCCGTTGGCTATGGCGGCAGATGGTGAGCGGGCGGTCTGGGTCTTCGACTTGGCACATGATCCGGGAGTTTTGCTGGGGGAGGGTGGTGCGGGGTCGGCAACCGATGGTGATGGCGAGGTGCACCACAATGAGTCAGCTGTGATGGCTGGTGGGGTGGGGCGAGAGCTTGCTCAGGGCATCGCCGATGTGGCTACTGGGGGTAGAGCTGGAGCTTGGGGTAAGGGTATTGGAACGGGGTCAGCGCAGCGCAAACCGGGTCTGCGCCTACTGCGATTCAACCGCGCGCCGCTGACCGCCCCGCTAGGCTTGCTGAACACAGCAGCAGCTAAGCGCTGGGAGATTGATCTAGCGGCTAGTCTTGAGCGCGCCGAGCGCCTGCTGGCCTGTAGTGATTGGGCCGAGCGCTTGCCAGAGCGCTCGGTGCATACTGCCAAGACGGTGGCAGATCCCGAGAGCCAGCTATACGAAGGCTTCTACCCCGACAGCGATAGAGAGCAAGTGGCGTTGGTGCCGCAGTTGGATGGTGCTGGTCTGGCTACTGCCCCGCCGCGTTTTGCCGACCGTCGCTTACAGGAGCTGCTCTTTCGGTATCGGGCACGCAACTATCCACAGACATTGAATGCCGCCGAACTAGAGCGTTGGGAGGCACATTGCTACAACCGGTTGATCAACCCTGATGCGGGTGCCAGGCTAGTCATGGAGGATTATCTAGAGTGTCTGGCTGTATTGCGCGGAGCAGAGGGCTTGGGGGAGGCGGAGCTGAGCGTATTGTCAGCATTGGAGGAGCATGCGGATGCCCTGTTGGCTGGGGGGTAGCCGAAAAATTGCTCGGCCACATGTTTGAAGTGAGTCTTTGCGAGCATCAGCTATCCACGAACACGATTTGGCATGACGCAGCTGTCGGCGACAGCTCACATCACTTCAGCTCCCGATACAGCTCCTTCATCACCTGATTGTTGTACTGCTGCACAATGTGCTGCGACTTGAACAGGGCATACAGCTCGAGGAGGATAATTCCCGCTAGTAGCCCCAGCCCTAGCTGCCAACGGATCCATATGAGCAGTAAGGGGTGTCGGTCTATCAGTGGTATGTAGATGCCGAATGCATCAATCGTTAGAATTGACAACCCAATAGCGAAAACAGTGAGATTAAACAAGCCACGCTGCCATTTCCCCAAGTAGAAGTGATGTAATCCAGCAACGATGATGTAATTGAGAGTGGCGTAGGTGTCTGGGTCTTTGAGTCGCTTTAGGGATTGCTGATAGAACTGTTGTCTCTGTGCATCTGGCAAGGCATTAACCAGTGTGCGGATGCGCTCTTCTTCCGCTTGAGTCCTCTCTGCGGAGCACATGGGTTTCACGCTATGTTTGAGCATGTATGGGGTACTATGCTGATGTCGCTTGGCTAGCGCCCCAAGGTGATAATCACGGACTCGCGTTGCCAGAACAGCAGAAAGCGTTTTTGCTCAATGACTTGAAACACGACGGACCAGCCGCCTGCGGCCTCTTGATTGAGGGCGATTTCCATTTTTTTGATGGGGATGCCCGATGCACCTAAGAAAATTATCCCCAGCCCCCCTTCGCAAACATGCAACACTTTGTATTCTTGGTAAGCCATGATAGGGCTAATCTCGTGGAGTGTTGCTACATCTTATTATATCGGGTGCCACCCCTCTCTGCCGACTCGTAAAAGTATGTTCAGTTGTCTACTTGAAGCAGACAACTGATCTAATATTCAAGGTAAAATCTTCAACCTTTAGTAGCTGGAGAGTCGGTGGAGCGCATTATTAAGACATTCCCTAGTTTCTTCAGCCTGTTGTGTTAGGATGTGCTGTAGAGCCTATTTCTATGCTAGGGACAGTCTGAATAATACACTCCGCCTACTCGCTAGCCGTCAGATAGCCAAGGTTTCACATTGGATCGTCAGATTGTTATGCGCTCTTGACCTGCTGTCTGCTCCGAGCGGCCAATAAATCTGGCTTTCCCTAGGGTATAGCTCGGTTGCAATGTGAGAGTTCACTTCGCCCCAGATGTCTGTTATGTATAAGAAGCGCTTTCTGTACTATTTGTATGTGCTCATTGTTGCGAGCATAGCTTTTTCCTACGCCTTGGATAGATTCGGTGAACAGGCGGTACCTAGTCCCTCTTCCGATTGGCGTAGCCCTGCCGCCACTGAGACACCGCTCCGTCGCCCATCTGGCCGCTGATGCTGGATCACTTTGTTGTGCTAGCCTGACACTATTTGCTTAGGCTTGCCGAGTAGACAATCCATACTGCCCAGAAAAGTTTGAAAACTCTTGGAGGTATTTTCCCTGGAGAATTCGGATAAATGGAGAGCGATCTCCCTGGCACCACCCACCTTCTGAAATTGTGGAATCAATCTTTCTAGATCTGCAGAGGGTTGAGGGTGGCTATCTGGATCCCGATATTGTGACTTATTCCTAATCTTCTTTGCATGCTTTTCTCCGAAGGCTTTTCCCAATGCTTGTTGGGATCCTAAATACCATGATTCCAGCTCATGACATACAATTTTTACCAGCACATCAGCAGTCTTGTTTTCTCGAAAGAAAGCATTTTTAATAGAGCTGTTTAGTTTTTTAGAAATCCGCTTTATCTTCATCTAAAATAATGACTGATTTACTATAATCCTGGCTTTTTATAACAGAAGGAAATTTTTTAGTGCGTAAGTGGCTAAACGGCCGCCACTCTCTCGAAAACTCACACTAATACGAATGGGGCTGTTCTGATCTCTATCTCTACTGGCCAACTCTTGAAAACCCCCTCTCTTCCTGATTGCTGTGGAGACATCGTGCGCTAATGCTTCTTTGAGAAAACTGAATATGTCGAAGAAAGTTGATTTTCCAGATCCGTTGACTCCTACGATAACAGCCATGGACTGTAAGTTTTTGAACTCGGCATGACGAAACATCCTATAGTTCGCTATTTCGATGTACTCAATTCTATTTTTTTTAGAGCTATCCGACACCTTGCTTCTCCCGAGTTGTTAGATCATCATGTGTGTGGGCGATGACACAATAGTATAGCTAAGCTGAGCAGTGTTGGCTGGGCTAGCCCCTCCGTTCAGCACCCCCTACAATACTCCTTGACATGGATTTTCGCGGCACCAATATCCTTTCTATCGACCAGTTCGAGCGCGCTGATGTGGAGTGCTTGTTCGATGTTGCTGATCGTCTTGTTCCCTATGCCCGTCGCGAGCGCTGTACCGATGTACTGCGTGGGGCGATCCTCGGCAATATGTTTTTCGAGCCTAGCACTCGTACCCGTATCAGCTTTGGCTGTGCCTTTAACTTGCTCGGCGGCGCCGTGCGCGAGACCACAGGTTTTGAACACACCTCGGTTGCCAAGGGTGAATCGCTCTACGATATGGCGCGGGTTATGAGTGGCTACAGCGACCTCATCACCCTGCGCCATCCTGATGTCGGCTCAGCGGCGGAGTTCGCTGTGGCCAGTCGAGTGCCAGTCATCAATGCTGGTGATGGTAGCAATGAACACCCGAGCCAAGCACTGCTTGATCTCTACACCATCAGTCGCGAACAGCGGCGTCTAGGGCGTAGCCTGGATCAGTTGCGCATCACTTTGGTCGGAGACTTGCTCCATGGCCGCGCTGTACACTCGCTGTGCAAGCTGCTGAGCTGTTTTAGTGGCACCTCAGTGCGGCTGGTGTCGCCGAGTAGCTTGGCGGCTCCGTCAGAGTTGGT
>JABABF010000047.1 GCA_014238345.1 Gammaproteobacteria bacterium | reverse complement strand
GACCATTGGAGCTACCTATTATGTGGGTGCTTGCGTGGCGACTGGGGCCGCTGAATTAGATGCTGTCAACAACTGCTCAGCCGGGGTTTCCGTGAATATCAATAGCGTGGATTGGGTGGTGCAGGGCACGGTAAGCGTCAGCCCTAAACTAGTGGATTCTGGTGCTCAGATCACCATGGCGGCTACTGTGCAAAATACGGGTTTAGCAGCAGCAGGAGCGACCACCTTGAATTTTTATTGGTCCGAGGATTCGAGTATTACGACTACTGATACGCAACTGTGTGATGTGACGGTGCCAGCCCTCAATGCGGGCTTCAATAGTAGCAACCTCGCCGGCCAACTCTGCACAGTGCCAGCATCGCAAACCCCTGGAGCTAGCTATTATGTGGGGGCTTGTGTGGTGACTGCGGCCACTGAATTATATGATGGAAATAACTGCTCAGCCGGGGTTTCCGTGCAGATCGACAACTTCGATTGGGTAGTGAATGCACCCAGTGTAAGTGACAAGACAGTGGATTCTGGTGCGACGATTACTCTTGCTACCACCGTACAGAATCAGGGTGGGGCGGCGGCAGGGGCGACCACCGTGCGTTTTTATTGGTCCGAGGATTCGAGTATTACGACTACTGATACTTCGCTGTGCATAGCTGGCGTGGGGGTGCTACCCCTCAACGCTGGAGTCGATAGCGGCTCCCTCAGTCAAGACTGCTTCACGCCGCCATCGCAGATCGTGGGAGCCACCTATTATGTAGGCGCTTGCGTGGCTTCCGTAGCTAATGAATTAAATGTTGACAACAATTGCTCGGTCGGGGTTGCCGTGGCTATCAACAGCTTTGATTGGGTCGTACAGAACCCTCTCAGTGTCGCGCCCAACCCAGTGGATTTTGGTGAGCTGATGACCCTTGAAGCCACTGTACAGAATATGGGAATGGTGGCAGCATCACCGACCATCTTGAGTTTCTATTGGTCCGAGGATACGAGTATTACGACTACTGATACCCCGCTGTGCACAGCGGGCGTGACGGTGCCAGCCCTCAATGCTGGAGTCAATAGCGCGGGTCTCAGCCAATCATGTTTAGTGCCGCCGCCAACACTTGGCACTAGCTATTATGTGGGCGCTTGCGTGGTTACCGTAGCGAATGAATTAAATGTTGACAACAATTGCTCGGACGGGGTTTTAGTCACTCTCCACCACTTCGATTTGATCGTGCCAAGCCCTATCAGCATTGCTCCTAAGCAGGTGGATTCTGGTGGGCGGATTACCCTTGAAGCCACTGTACAGAATACGGGAATGGCGGCTGCATCAACTACCACCTTGAGTTTCTATTGGTCCGATAATGCGAGCATTGATACGACTGATATGCAGTTGTGTACGGCGGGGCTGACAGTGCCTGCCCTCGTTGCTGAAGCCAATAGCTCGAAGCTCAGCCAAAACTGCCTGGTGCCACCCTCACAGACCATAGGAAACACCTATTATGTGGGCGCTTGCGTAGCCAGCGTGGCCAATGAATTAGTGGCTAACAACAACTGCTCGGGCGGGGTCGCCGTCACTTTCAACCGCTTCGATTTGATCGTGCAGGGCTCTATAAGCATTGCTCCGAATAAGGTGAATTCTGGTGAGCTGATTACCCTTGAAGCCACTGCACAGAATACGGGAACGGCGGCTGCATCAACGACCACCTTGAGTTTCTATTGGTCCGCTGATGCGAGCATTGATACTACTGATATGCAGCTGTGTACGGCGGGGCTGACAGTGCCTGCTCTGGTTGCTGGAGCCAATAGTGCGAGGCTCAGCCAAAACTGCCTGGTGCCACCATCGCAGACCATTGGAGCCACCTATTATGTGGGCGCTTGCGTGGCGACTGCGGCCACTGAATTAGATGATGGCAACAACTGCTCGGCCGGGGTCGCCGTGAGTATCAATACTTTCGATTGGATCGTGTCAAGTGATATCAGTGTTGATAACACGGTGGACCCTGCCGCGACCATCATCATTTCTAGCGTTGTACAGCTCGCTACAACGGTACAGAATGCAGGGCAAGCGGCGGCCTCAACGACCCGCTTGAGTTTCTATTGGTCTCAGGATACGGACATTTCCACCTCTGATACCGAGCTATGTACAACGGGCGTGTTGGTGCCCGCCCTCGCCGCTCGCAGCGATAGCGGCAGTCTCAGCCAAGACTGCGCGGTGCCCCCATTACAGACCCTTGGAGACACCTATTATGTCGGCGCCTGCGTGGTTGCTACGGCCAGTGAATCAAATGCAGCGAACAACTGCTCGGCCGGGGTTGCGGTGAGCATTGGTAGCGACTCCTTCGATTGGATCGTAGCGGGAGATCTAAGCGTCGACAACACAGTGGAGCCCAGCGGAGCAATCGCCATTACTAACACGGTGCAGCTCGCCACCACGGTACAGAATGCTGGCACGGGGGCAGCATTGTCGACCACCTTGCGCTTTTATTGGTCCGAGGATTCAACTATTTCGACTACTGATACGCCGCTGTGTACAGCGGGTGCAACAGTGCCCGCCCTCGCCATTGGAAATAGTAGCAGTATCAGCCAATCCTGCCCAGTACCACCATCACAGATCGGGGGACGCACCTATTATGTGGGTGGGTGCGTGGTGTCCGCGCCTTATGAAGCGGATATTGACAACAATTGCACTGTTGCGGTTGCCGTGACTATTGACATCGACTACTTCGATTGGATTGTGCTGGGCGATCCAAGCATCAATCCTCAGGTAGTGGATACTAACGAGACCCTCACCCTTGAGACAACGGTACAGAATACGGGCACGGGAGCCGCTCCACAGACTACCGTGGACTTCTATTGGTCTGAGGATGCGAATATTACGACTATAGATATGTTGCTGTGCACAGAGAGCCTGATGGTGCCTGCTCTCATGGGAGGCACCAGCGCCAGCGTCACCACCAGCCTGTGCACGGTACCCGAGTCTTTGACTGCAGGGGCGACCTTTTATGTGGGGGCTTGCGTGGTGAGCGCGTCTGATGAATCAAATCTGATCAACAACTGCTCTGACGGGGTTGCCGTGAGTATTCACTACTTCGATGTGGTCGTGAGTGATGCGGGGATCGGCAACAGGTTAGTGCGCCTCAGCGATATCGATCTCAATGTTTATGCCACGGTGCAAAATACGGGGACGGTGGTAGCCAAGTCGAGTACGGCGAATTTCTATTGGTCCGAGGATGCGATCATTTCCACTGCTGATTCGCCGCTGTGCTCTAGTGGACTTTCGATGCCAGCCCTAAGCGCTGGAGAAGTAGTCTCTGCAACCACCATGAATTGCGGGGTAATACCCTCCGCGTGGGTCATGGGAAGCACCTATTATTTAGGGGTTTGCGTGGCTGTTACAGCCGATGAGTTCGATGCCACCAACAACTGCTCTGCTGGTGTTGCTGTGCAGGTTAACTCTTTCGATTGGAGCGTGCCAGCTGACTTGATCGTCTCCGAAGATCTGGGTACTGTCGGGTCGATCTCTCTAGTGACCACGGTGCAGAATACGGGCGCTGAGGATGCATCGACAGCCACATTGAATTTTCATTGGTCCGAGGATTCGAGTATTACGACTACTGATGCATTGCTGTGTACAACGGCTGTTATGGTCCCCCCTCTAGCCGCTGGAGCCAACAGCGGTGAGCTTAGCCAATCCTGCTCAGAGCCCGCGTTCCTGACCTCAGGCGATGGCTATTATGTGGGTGCTTGCGTGGCTGCCGTAGCCACTGAATTCGATGCCAGCAATAATTGCTCTACCGGACTTGCCCAGAATATTCGCTACTTCGATTGGATTGTTCCGGACGGTATCAGTGTCGACAACACGGTAGATAACACCCAGCCGATTACCGTTGGCAGTACTGTGCAGCTTGCTGCCACGGTACAGAATACGGGCACGGGTCAAGCCTCGTCGACCATCTTACGTTTTTATTGGTCTCAGGATGCAGCTATTTCGATTGCGGATACGCCGCTGTGTCCAGCTGGCGTGACGGTGCCAGCCCTCTACACTGAAACCAGCAGCAGTCTCAGCCAATCCTGCCAGATACCGCCATCGCAGACCGTTGGCACCACCTATTATGTGGGAGCTTGCGTGATTAGCTCGGTCAACGAATTTGATGATGGCAACAACTGCTCTACCGGGGTTTCCGTGAGAACCAGCTCCTTCGATTGGGTGATATCTGGGGATCTGAGCGTCGACAATATGGTAAATCCCAACGCGTCTATCAGCATTGGAGCTACTGTACAGCTCGCTACAACAGTGCAGAATATGATGGGCACGGGGGAGGCATTCCCGACCACCTTGCGTTTTTATTGGTCCGAGGATGCGGATATTACGACCACTGATACGCCGCTGTGTTCAGCTGGCGTAACGGTGCCAGCCCTCGCTGCTGGAGCCAATAGCGGTAGTCTCGGCCAAAACTGCTCGGTGCCACAATCGCAGACCGCTGGCACCACCTATTATGTGGGCGCTTGCGTGGCTACCTTGCCCCATGAATTAAATGCGAGCAACAACTGCTCTGGCGGGGTTGCCGTGAGTATTGCTGTCAGCTATTTCGATTTTAGTGTGCTGGGCACTATCAGCGTCTCCCCTACCATGGTGGAGTTCGGTGACACGATGTCCCTTGATGCAACGGTACAGAATACTGGCACGGGGGCGGCATCTGCGACCACCTTGCGGTTCTATTGGTCCGAGAATTCAACGATTGCGACTACTGATACGCCGCTGTGTACAGCGGGCGTTGCGGTGCCAGCCCTCGCAGCGGCAGCCAATAGTGGCAACCTCAACCAATCCTGCCCCATCCCGACAGCGCAGACCGCTGGTATCACCTATTATGTGGGCGCTTGCGTGGCTACCATAGCCAATGAAGAAGACGCTGAAAACAACTGCTCTACCGGGTTGTCCGTGACGCTCAACGGTGCCGATTGGATTGTAAATCAGCTCGGTGTCGACGATAACACGGTGGATGCTGACGCGACGATCGCCTTTGATGCAACAGTACAGAATACCGGCATGGGGGAGGCCGCTGCGACTACCTTGCGGTTCTATTGGTCGGATGATTCGAGTATTACAACGACTGATACGCCGCTGTGCACAGCGGGCATTGCGGTGCCCGCCCTCGCCGTTGCAGCCAATAGTGGCAGCCTCAGCCAATCCTGCCCCATCCCGACAGCGCAGACCATCG
>JABABF010000046.1 GCA_014238345.1 Gammaproteobacteria bacterium | reverse complement strand
TGAATCCTTTAAAGAATTTAGATACTCAAATCTTTTTAGTTAATTTAGATGTTCCTGAACCGACATAATGAATTATATCATCTTTACCAATATTATCTTCAGCAAACTTTAAGAACTTTTTTTCAACTGAATTAATTTTAATCATCTAAACTCTCAATAGTTTTATCTATTAAACTAATTAAATATTCATTATATTCAATTCAAATGTTTATAATATCAACAACTCTTTTGTTTATACAGTGTTTTATATGACCTTTAAGAATTTTATTTTGTCTTGTTAATGATGGTTTTATTTCAATATTAACTAATTTATCTAATTTTAATTTCATTAACTTTAACTTTTGTTGTTTTGTTGAATTGTTTTGTATCAATATTATTTTCTTTACAATATTTAAGTCATTTAACTTTATTAAAAATAGTTCTTTGACGAACAAAATCTTTAACAATAAAATTATCGTTATAACAAATAGCAGGTAGTTTTCCTAATTCTTTAAAGATGTCTTTGTTATTTTCTTTTAACATTTTTATTTCAGCCATATTTTCTTTAACTATTTCATTATTTTTAAGATAGTTTTTAATTCTTTTTTCGTCTAAATCTTTTTTAAATTCAATATTATTAAAATCTTCTCAAAAACTTTTAATTCTTTTTAACATTTCGTCTTCTTTATCTTTTGAATAATGAACTAATGTTTCATGAAATTCACCAGTTTTAGAATTACGAGCAAATAATGAACCGCAAACATCAAAATCAAGATATTTATTTAAAGAATTATAATATTGTTTAGCAAGAAACATATATAATCTAATTTGATATTCATATCAACTTAACATATATTCTTCTTCATCACCATGAATAGAATTTTTAGCATCAACAACTTTAATTAATTGTGATTCTTTATTAATATGAATAGCATCAAATGTTCCACTAATTTTAAGTTTATCATCAACAATTGTATTTCATTTTTTAATTAATTCAGTTGAATTTATAAGTTCATATTGCTTTAAAATAACTGGTTCTTGTTTATGACCCTCAGCCATTCTTTTTTTTGCTAAATCTGTGAATTTTTCACCTTCACGAATTCCTTTCATTTCTTCTAATAATATTGTTTTTGATGAATCGTTAAATAATTTTTTAACTTTTGAACCACTAATATAATGACTACCCCCACCTAATATTTCTTTTTCTAACAATTTAATCATTATTCACCCTCTCAATTAATATTTTCATTAAAATTAACATCTTCTTTTTTTTCTTCAGGTGTTGAATCTTTTTTATAATAATTGCTTTTAGGTTTAAGTCCTTGTAATTCTTTAATAGCTTTTTCTAATTTAAATACTTTAAACATTAATCCGCTTATTTTATATATTAATACGGTTTTAAAATCATTTTTATTTAATAATTCTTTATCTTGTTCTGATAATTTAATAATTGGATTAAAATCTTTTTTATCTTTTGGATTTGCTTTAATAAAATCACTAATTCTTTCTTTAGCTTCTTCAAATGTTGCTGGAACGGTTAAATGATTCTTTTTAAGAAACGCTACTTGTTTTTCTGTTGGATTACTCATTTTCTAACTCCTTAATGATATTTTCAATTTTTTCTATTTTATTAGTTAATTGACTTGATTCTTGTATTATGAAAGCAAAATGTTTTTTATCAGAATCATCATAATTTTTAAATTTATATTCTACATTTATATTATATTCATTAATTTCTTTTTGTAATGCTATTCAAAGATATTTAGTATCTCGCTTCATTCTTTTTAAAACTTTAATTTTTTCTTTAATTGAAACGCTATTATCCATTTTGATTACCTTTTTTGTTTCTAATAATATTGGCTATTATTTCACACGCTTTAACTTTAAATTTAGGTAAATTTTCTTCTATTGTTCCTTGTTTTCTTAAATAAGCCAGTTGTTTTTCTGTTGCTGGTTCATTTGGGTCAATAGGTTTATTATTATAACTATTATTACTTGAATAAGAATTCTTGGCGTATCTATCTGAATATGCTCCAATAGCTTCTTTATTAAAAATTTCTTTTAATTCTAAATAAAATGCTTTTGCTTCTTCTACGGTTTTAAATTCTCCGTCAATTGATATTGAATCTTTCCCCATAATATTAAATGTAAATTTCTTCATCCTAACTCCTAAATTTTACTTTATTAATTTAAGTATAACATAAAAATTTCTTTTTATTGTTTTTATTTTAAATTTCTTTATCATAAATTTCTTTAAGTTTCTTGAATAACAATTCCACTCAACTGAGTGGAATTAAATTTCTAATTAATTTCTTGATGCTTAAAAATTTCTTATATAATCATAATAGATTTTACAAAGGCAAAAAATTATAAAATTAGGGTTTTATCCCCTTTTTTATTTTATAGATAAGTTTATTTATCGTAATCTTCTAAAGTTTCTTGGATTTCATTATTAATCATTTTATTTCCATAAAATTTTTTTATTATTTCGTCAAAATTACCAGTTAAAATTCAAGTTGTTAAATTTTCTCCTAATGATTCTAATATATCTTTTTTCGCAATATTAAATTTCTTACAACCATATTTTTTAATTAATTCTTTTTCATTCATATTCACCCCCTTATAATCAATTTAAGTTCTTTTTTAAGATAATTAATTTCTAATTTATTTAAGTTGATTTTAAAGGCGTTTTTACGATTATTATAGTGAAGTCGTTTAATTTTACGATTATATAAGTAGATTTTAATTTTATTCATTTTCAATTTCCTTAATGTTATTGTCTTTTAAATATTTTTCAC
>JABABF010000045.1 GCA_014238345.1 Gammaproteobacteria bacterium | reverse complement strand
GCTCCGTCTGAAGATAAAAAAGAAGAAGCTCCAAAAGTTGAAGCAGCTGAAGATGCTTCTGAAGAAAAACCAGAAATGGAAGCTAAGCCTGATATGGAAAAGAAAATGAAGAAAGCTTTAGAGTTGATCTCTAAGTCTCAAGAACTTTTTGATATGGGTGAAGAAGAATTAGCAAGAGAAGTATTTCTTAAAGCTAAAGGTATGATGAAAGGCGGACCTGGTTCTGGTAGAAAAGAAGGAAGAAAAGGTAAAGACCGATATGTAGCTGATGCTGGTTCAGGTGGAAAAGTTAGACCTTCTGAAGACCATGGTGTTTCTAAACTAAATAGAGAAGTAAAAGAATTAAAGAGGAAGTCAAAAGAACAACCTGTTACTGAACACGGTGCTGGTAGTGATTTAGTTGCTCAATATAATGCTAAAATGAAGAAAGCAATGGATCTATACGAAGCTAATAGACTTGATGAAGCAAGAGAAGAGTTCATTAAAGCTAAAGAAATGATGGCTTCTGATATTGCTGAAGCAAAACAAGTAGACCAAAGTAAAAGTGAAGTTGGAATGAATATGGGTAAGGGTAAATTAAAACAACCTGAACCTGCTGATGAAGCTAAAACTACTGCTGATGCAGTCAAATCTCCTAAAATGGCTAAGTCGATCAAGTGGTATGGTGAAGAAAACGATACATTTAAAGCTGGACGTTTAGGACGTCATTCTTATGCTTCATCTGTTAATTCTTACTATGATGATATGATTGCTAAATCTGTGGCTGCTGAAAGTGAAGTAAAAGAAGAACTTAAAAAGTCATTCGATTCTAATAATATTGAAGACCTTATTGAAGCTGACCTTGAAAAATCTGATGTAACTATTCAAAATGACATCCAAATGGAAGATTTTAAGAAGTCACAAGGTTCTTTTACAAAACATTCCTTTGATGAATCAGATTTGTTAAAATCACTAGGAATGACTAAAGAAGAAGCTGATAAATTATAAGGACTAAAAATGTCTAATATAGATGAAATCATAGACCGCCTTATTAAAGGTGGTCGTGGTTCTGGTAGAAGGGGTCATAAGACACCTCTTGCTCCTGTTTCTGATATTAAAAGAGAGATTGACCCAGAAAAGAGGAAGAAATTACTATCTTCTGATAAGAGGGCAGCTAAAAAAGAAGTAAAAGGACACACTCCTGAAGAACTTCAATCTAAAATAGATAGTCATAAAGAACT
>JABABF010000044.1 GCA_014238345.1 Gammaproteobacteria bacterium | reverse complement strand
AGCGCGACTACAGGCAATCCGCGCCCGCGTGTTTTTGAGCCATGCCGAACACGACAGCACGGCCTCTTTTGCGGCGGTGGCGGCGGGTTTTGCCCATTTTCAGTCCGACAAGGAGCTACTGCCATTACCGGGGGCAGCGCATGTGTTATTGCTTAGTGCCCAGCGCCATCAGCTCATCCCGGCCTTGCTGGCTTTTGAGCGGCGGGGAGCAACGCCGCCCTAATATTGGGTTGGCCGTGCTCAGCTAGGGGGCATTCCCGCCGGTGACAGGCCGTTCCAGTTGCCCATATATTTTTGCCAGAGCGATTAAATGCGTTGCCAGAGACTGCTGATTCTCGCCACACTGCCAGAGCGTTATACCGATCACTCCTATGAGACCCCAAGCCCTATCCTCGCCGAGCTGCGCTTGGCTTAGCTCCTGTTGCAGGGCGGCCAGCCAACTCTGTAGCCGCATTTTTTGCGCCACCAACAGCTCCTCTTCGTCTTGCACAGCTGCTTGTAGCGTAGTGATGCGTTCTTGCATGTAGCGCAACTTGGCGGTGTCCAGCTGAGCGGCAGACAGCTTGCGCTCCGGCTGAGCTCGCTGCTGGTGCTGATAGGTGCTGAATTTTATGGCCGCATGCAAATGGCGGGTATCTGCGCTGATATCAGACAAATGCCAAGCTTGAGAGAAGTAATTGCGCCGTGGCTCAAGCGATGCGCTTAGCCGGACAAACAGATTGGATTTTTTGAGCTGAATATCCAGCGGTGTAGCGCAGTATTGCAGATATAGCCTGAGGGCATAGACCCCCAACAGAACATCCTCATAGCGTGCAGAGGAGAGTTTTTTTAGTCGCGAGTTAATCTCGGCCGACAGGGTAGAGCAAATAAAGGTGGTCATAAAAAGTGCTACGCTGATTTCCTCAACCCGTGTGCTACCCGTGAGGTGAGCCACCACAGCGATAGTCAAAACAAACAAAAATCCCAGGGAGGCCAATGCAAACACGGCCGCCAGCAGACGAAAGGCAAACATCGTCCTCAGTTGGCTCAGCGACTGCTGGAGCTTCTCGCACAAAGGCCTGAGCTGAGCCAGCGGTTGGCTTGGCAATTGATCCAAGAGCTGATCGTTAAACATGCTGTATTAGCGCTCAGCTCTCGGCGGTCAGCCAGGCGGCGAGGCACTCATGCGCGTCTTCCACACCATCTCCTTTGAGCACCGAGAACAGCTGCAAACTAAGCGGGGGTAGCTCATCCGCGGTCGCTGGGAGGTTGGCGGCT
>JABABF010000043.1 GCA_014238345.1 Gammaproteobacteria bacterium | reverse complement strand
TATTTCCTATTCAAAAGTCAGTTGCGACGCAATCCCAGCGATGTGGAGCTGATGAGCTATGCCCAGATACATTCCGAACACTGTCGGCACAAGGTCTTCAATAGGGTGTGGGAGGTTCAGCAGTCCGATGGCCGAGCTCTCACTTACTCACTGATGGATATGATTCGCCGGACCAGCCGCGGTGTGGCCGGTATACACAGCGCTTACAAAGACAATGCGGCGGTGTTCGCCAGCTTGCCATTGGCTGAGTTTGCACCCGAAGAGGAGGGGGCAGGGGGGAACTATTGCTATCGGCAGCGAGCGGGGCAGCTGCATTTGGTGGCCAAGGTAGAGACGCACAATCACCCGACTGCCATTTCGCCCTTCCCGGGAGCTGGCACTGGCATTGGTGGCGAGCTGCGCGATGAGGCGGCGGTTGGCCGGGGTGGGCGTAGCGTGGCTGGGCTGTGCGGCTTTAGTGTTTCCCATCTGCGCCTGCCAAACGCCGCACAGCCTTGGGAGGGCAAGCCTCTGCCAGCACCGGCGCTGGCCTCGCCGCTGGACATCATGCTACAGGCACCGCTGGGTGGAGCAGCTTTTGCCAACGAGTTTGGCCGTCCGACGCTGTGTGGCTATTTCCGCAGTTTTGAGCAGCTGCGGAACAGGCGACTCAGTGAGGGTCAGGAGTCCCGCTACGGCTATCACAAGCCGATTATGTTGGCGGGTGGCCTCGGTATCGTGCGTCCCGAACATGTCCACAGCCAAGTGGATGAGCTGAGCGATGGCGATTGCCTGATCGTACTCGGTGGCCCAGCGCTACGCATCGGTCTGGGCGGCGGTAGCAGCTCCTCACGACTCGCCGGGTCTGCCGATGCCACCTTGGACTTCGCCTCGGTGCAGCGGCAGAATCCGGAGATGCAGCGGCGCTGCCAAGAGCTGATCGATCGCTGTCGGCGGTTAGGCAAGGACAATCCCATCGCCTTGATCCACGATGTTGGTGCTGGAGGGTTGTGCAATGCCCTGCCAGAATTGGTCTGGGAGTTGAGCT
>JABABF010000042.1 GCA_014238345.1 Gammaproteobacteria bacterium | reverse complement strand
TCTCAAGCGGATAATTTGCGTTTGTTTCAAGCGATGTGTACCGGACGCAGCCCCGAAGGGTCGGCAGTGTTGCGCGCACGCATTGATATGCGATCGCCCAATATGCAGTTGCGTGATCCAGTGCTGTACCGCACCCGCCACCATCCGCACTGGCGCAGTGGATCCAGCTACTACTGCTATCCAACCTATGATTTTTCCCATTGTTTGTCAGACTATTTTGAGGGGGTGAGTCACTCCCTATGCACCTTGGAGTTTGTCGATCACGAGCCTCTCTACAACTGGCTACTAGACGCACTGGAACTGCCCGCGCCGCGTCCGCGCCAGATCGAATTTGGCAAATTGACACTGAGCCACACACTCAACAGCAAGCGCCGCTTGCAACGGCTGGTGGCCGAGGGTCGGGTCAGTGGTTGGGATGACCCACGACTCACGACGCTGTCGGGATTGCGCCGCCGTGGCTACACGCCGTCATCAATCCGTGCTTTTTGTCATGCTACGGGTATCGGACGCAATGAAGGTATCGTCGACCTGGCCTTGCTAGAGCACAGTATCCGCGATGAACTCAATCGCTCGGCACCGCGAGCGATGTGCGTATTGCATCCACTGCGCCTACAGATTGAGAATTATCCTGACAGTGCTCAAGAGCAGCTGATGTTGCCAGTTCACCCTCAGTACCCAGAGCGGGGCTCGCGTGAGCTGCCGTTTAGCGCTCAGCTATTTATTGATCGCGATGACTTCAGCACCGACCCACCTAAAGGCTTTAAACGTCTGGCTCCAGGGCGCAGTGTGCGGCTGCGGGGTGCCTATGTAATCCGCTGCGATGCGGTCGAATACGGGGACGATGGTGAGCCGAGCTTGCTACGCTGTAGTTATGATGCCAATACTTTGGGAGCCAAACCTGATTACGCCATCGGTGGGGTCATCCACTGGGTTCCCGCAACGGCGTCGGTAGCGGTAACGGTGCGTCTTTACGAGCGCCTGTTTACAGTGTCCGATCCAGCCTCCGCTAAGGGAGATGCTTTCCTAGAGCTGCTCAATCCCGACTCGCTGGTCTGCCTAGAGCAGGCCTTGGCCGAGCCCGCTGTAGCTGTTGCGAGCAGTGGGGAACATTTTCAATTTGAACGCTGTGGTTATTTTTGCGTGGATCCTGATAGCCGCCCTGATAGGTTGGTATTTAACCGCACTGTCGCACTGCGCGACCGCTGGGTAGCAGAGTCTGGGAAGTAGTCATGGTTGCTGAGCTGCCCATCTATTTACACAACAGCCTAGGGCGGCAGCGAGAGCGCCTGCAACCGCTGGAGTCGGGTCACTTGGGGCTCTATGTTTGTGGCGTGACGGTCTACGACCACTGCCATGTGGGACACGCCCGTGTCATGGTGTTCTTCGATGCTCTAGTGCGTTTTTTGCGTAGCCAAGGCTACAGTGTGCATTATGTGCGCAATATCACCGATGTTGACGATCGTATTTTAGAGCGTGCCGCCGCCGCCGATGAGCCTTGGTTGGACTTTGCTGAGCGCTACATTGATGCCGCTGCTGAGGACGAGCGGAGGCTGGGTTTACTGGTGCCAGATCAAATGCCGCGCGCCACTCAGAATATGCCGCAAATGTTGGACATGATCGGGCGCTTGCTCGACAGCGGTCATGCTTACCGAGCCGACAATAGCGATGTCTATTTCTCAGTTGATCGCAGCCCGGGCTACGGTCGTCTATCTGGCCGCCGTGGCGAGGAACTGCGCGCTGGTGCTCGTGTCGCCATTGAAGAGGCCAAGCGCGATCCTCGAGATTTTGCACTGTGGAAAAGCTGTGCGGATGATCCCACTCAGGTTGGCTGGGATTCCCCGTGGGGGCGCGGGCGACCCGGGTGGCATATTGAGTGCTCGGCGATGTCTACGGACTGCTTAGGGGATAGCTTTGATATCCACGGCGGCGGTCCTGACCTGCTCTTTCCGCATCACGAAAATGAGTTGGCTCAGTCGGAGGCCGCCACCGGAAAAGCCTTTGCAAAACACTGGGTTCACGTCGGGCCTGTGCAATCAAAGGGAGAGAAAATGTCTAAGTCTTTAGGTAACTTCTATACGATTCGTGATATTTTGTCTGAGTATGAAGCAGAGGTCTTATGCTGGTGGCTATTATCTGCTCATTACCGCAGTCCGTTGGACTATCGTCAGGGAGTGCTGAACGCTGAGCGCAGCTCATTGCAACGTCTGTACAACGCGCTACTGCGGGCTCCTGATGCGCCGCCAGCGGCATTGGATGCACAGGAGCCGTGGACGCAGCGCTTCTTGGCCGCCTTGGCTGATGACTTTAATGTTCCGGAGGCGCGTGCGGTGTTATTTGGTTTGGCGCGCTCATTGAATCGAGCCAGCGGCGCGGCGGTGGCACGGGAGGCGGGGTTGTTGCGCACACTTGGAGCCGTGATCGGCTTACTCGGCGATGACCCTGGAGCCTTCCTGCGCAGGGGAGTGGCCGAGGCGGGGCGATTATCGGAGAATGAGATAGAGCGTCTGCTAGCTGCTCGCCGAGCGGCGCGGGAAGCGGGGGACTACGCCGTTGCCGACACCCTCCGCGAGCAGTTGGAAGGGCAGGGGGTGGCGCTTGAGGACAGTGCCAATGGCACCCGCTGGCGGTATGCCGATTAGTTGGGCATAGCATTTCTTCCAGAGGTTAAAGATTTCCTCTTGAATCGTCTGCTCGCAATACACTATTGATTAATGGTTCGTTTCGAGCGACCAATAAATCAGGGCTTCATTAAATCAAAGGGTGGGCTGAGGTTGTCTAGCGCTCTGCTCGGCAGCCCGTACAGTCTGGCTGATCAAAGTGTTTATTGTCATCGGGCCGACACCGCCGGGCACCGGTGTGTAGGCCGAGGTGATCTCGGGTAGCCGCTCTGCCACCACATCCCCACAATGCTCCTTGGGATGGTAGCCAGCATCGATCACCACAGCCCCGGGTTTGATCCAATCACTGGGCACGAAATGTGGTCGCCCAACGGCGGCCACCAGCACATCGGCTTCTTTGACGCGCTCGGCCAATGCCCGTGTGCGGCTGTGACAAATGGTCACTGTGGCATCGGCATTGAGCATCATCATCGCCATCGGCTTGCCGAGGATGGGGCTACGTCCCAGCACCACAGCATGGCAACCGCTGAGTTTAATGTCATAGTGCGCCAATAGACGCATGATGCCCGCGGGTGTCGCTGAGCCCCAAGCCGTGCAGTTCATGACCATACGCCCAAAACTGAGGCAACTTACTCCATCGACATCTTTTGCCATATCAATCGCATCAAAACAGCGCCGCTCGTCGATTGCTGTTGGTACTGGGTGTTGCAACAGGATGCCGCGCACCTCGGCGTCCTCATTGAGTGCCTTGATATGGGTGAGTAGTGTCTGGGTACTAGTCGTTGCGGGTAGCTGCAGGGTTCGCGGCTCCACACCCACGCGTCGACAGGCATCGGCCTTCATCCTCACATAGGTCTGCGAGGCGGGGTCGTCACCGACGATGATGGCGGCTAATACCGGCCGCTGCCTCAGTGCGGCAACGCGCTCGCTGAGCTGCCGCTCTTCACTGGCGGCCAGAGCTTTGCCATTGAGCATTAAGCTCGCGTTTTTTTTCACCCTACCTGCTCCAGCACAAGCGCCAGTATTCTCGCATAATATAGAGAATTCAGGTACAATGCATTGGCCTCGTTGCCGGGGCATAGCGCAATCTGGTAGCGCGCCTGCTTTGGGAGCAGGAGGTTGGGAGTTCAAATCTCCCTGCCCCGATCTTCGCTGGGGTGGCTCGGGGCGGCAGTTATATGCTTACCTTGAGCGCCCGTAGCTCAAGCGGGATAGAGCAGCGACCTTCTAAGTCGCGGGTTGCAGGTTAGAGTCCTGCCGGGCGCGCACCGCCTGCCCACAGGTCGTGACTTATGAATAGATCGTTAGGCGGGATGGATGAGATGCTGGTGGGCGTAGCTCAGTTGGTAGAGCCCCGGATTGTGGCTCCGGTGGTCGTGGGTTCGATCCCCATCGCTCACCCCAGTGTCAGCCACACAGCGCCTGCTTGTAGTAGTAGATGACGGCTCTACGCTACCCTCACAAAGCGATAGCATGCGGCGCCACACCGCTTAGTGTCGCGCCCGGTGTGCACTGGTTGCGCATGCCATTGCCGATGGACTTAGACCACATCAATCTCTATTTGCTTGACGATGGCGAGCGTTTTTGGATTGTTGATACCGGCCTTGATACCCCACAGACGCGGGAGTACTGGCAGGCATTATTTGTTGGCGCACCGTGGAATCGACCCTTGGCCGGTGTGATTTGCACCCATATGCACACCGATCACATCGGCCTATCAGGCTGGCTGTGTCGCACACTTGGGGCACCGCTGTATATGACTCGAGGTGAGTATCTTAGCTCTCGTGTATTTGCCGCAGCGCGCCGTCATGGAGGTTTGGATGCCCTGCAACACATCAAGGAGTTCTACGCAAAAACGGGGGTCGAGTTGCCCCACTTTGATCCCCCAGTCAGCTCGAAGACCAAAAAATCGGGAGAAGATAGCGGAGCGGAGGCTGAGCCCTCCGCATTGCCCTTGCACTACCGCCGTATTAAAGAGGGCAGCAGCTTTTGCATCGGGGGGCGTGAGTGGCGGGTGCTCGTTGGTAGCGGACACTCGCCAGAGCATGCTTGCCTATATTGCCCGGAACTGGGGTTGATGATTTCCGGAGACCAGATATTGCCGCGTATCACCCCCAATGTCAGCGTCCTGCCGACTGAGCCTGAGGGGGACCCGCTACGGGATTGGTTTGAGTCCCTCGTCCACCTACGGCAATTGCCTGCAGAAACTTTGGTGTTGCCCGCGCACAATTTGCCTTTCTACGGCCTGCACCAGCGCATTGATTATTTGTCCCGCCATCACACTCAGCAGCTGCGCATGCTCTACCGTGCAGCTCACCGGCAACACCGCTTCGCCGACTTGCTGAAAGTGCAGTTCGGCGATCGTCCGAAGGGATTTGGCCTTTATCTGGCCATCGGTGAGTGCTTGGCGCATCTGCATTTCCTGTGCTATGAGGGGCGTTTACAATACCGCTTAGATGCCAAGGGGCACCATCATTTTTCGCCTTTGCGCGGTGGAAAGCACAAGACAACATTGCTATAATTCCTCGCATCATGATTATTGCACAGGAATTAAGCCGCCATTTTGGCGATATTGTGGCAGTCGACCGTTTGTCGTTTGAACTCGCAGCTGGGGAAGTGCTGGGCTTTCTAGGCCCCAATGGCGCGGGCAAGACCACGGCCATGCGCATGATCACCGGCTTTCTCACGCCGACTTCTGGTAGCGCCTCTGTCTGTGGACATGATGTGGTGGCGGATTCATTGGCTGCGCGTCGCCATATCGGCTACCTGCCAGAGGGAGCGCCGTGCTATGCCGATATGACGGTTCGTGACTTCCTGTGTTTTATTGCTGAGACACGGGAACTGCGCGGCAACGCCGTGCGGCGGGAGGTGGAAAAATCGATTGAAATGGTCGATTTGGGGGCGGTGGAGGAGCAGCGCATCCTGACTTTGTCCAAGGGTTATCGGCGGCGAGTTGGCCTCGCCCAAGCGTTGTTAAGTGACCCGCCGGTCCTGATCTTGGACGAGCCAACCGATGGCTTGGACCCCAACCAGAAAGATCAAGTGCGCCGCTTGATTGCCGAATTGGGTTCAGATCGTTTGGTCATTATCTCCACACACATCCTTGAGGAGATTGAGGCTGTTTGCAATCGCGCCATGATTCTTGTCGATGGGCGCATTGCTGTGGACACGACTCCGACCGAGCTGCGCCGCCGTTCACGTTGGCACAATGCGGTGCGTCTGCGCCTACTTGAGGAGCGTGTGGGTCTGGAGGAGCAGTTGGGAGAGCTGAGCGGTGTCGCCGAGTTGCTCAGTGAAGAGTCCGGTCGGCATTGGGTACTATTTGCTGAGGGGAGGAAAGCCCTGTTGCCGACAGTGCGCAATTTTGTCGAGAAGAATAGCTTGCCAGTGCAAACGCTACAGGTGGAACCCGGTCGTCTCGACGATGTTTTCCATGATGTCACTCACGGGAAATTAGCATGAACTGGCGTGCGATTAGCTGCGTGTTTCGGCGTGAATTCAGCGCCTGCTTCTCCACACCGCTGGCCTGGATTTTTTCGGCAATTTTCTTGTTTTTATCTGGGGTATTTACTTTCTATCTGGGTTATTTTTATGAGCGAGGGCAGGCCGATTTGCGCCCGTTCTTTCAATACCACCCTTGGCTTTACTTGTTTTTGGCCTCGGCGCTCTCTATGCGCATTTGGGCGGAGGAGCGCGCTTCGGGCAATATCGAGCTGTTACTGACCTTGCCGCTGAGCCGCGCGTCGCTGGTGCTCGGCAAGTTCTTTGCCGCTTGGTGTTTTTGCGGCGTGGTGTTGTTGCTGAGCATACCGATGTGGATTACCGCCAACTATCTCGGTGAGCCGGACAACGGGGTGATCATCGCCAGCTATGCGGGCAGTTGGCTGATGGCGGGTGGTTTTATCGCCATTGGCTGTTGCTTGTCGGCGCTGGTGCGTAGCCCTACTGCGGCCTTTCTATTGGTCGGAACCGTGTGTTTTGTGCTGTTGCTGAGCGGCCATCCACTGGTGCAAGATCTGGTCAGCGGCTGGGCTCCCGCCGCACTGGTTGAAGCAGTATCTTCCTTGGGGTTCTTGCCGCATTACAACACCGCTGTGCGAGGCGTGATCTCGCTGCGGGATCTGTTGTATTACTTTAGCTTGATCACAGCGTGGTTGATCGCCACAGCGATTGTGCTCGACCGCGTCCAAACGCGTTGAATTATGGCTGATCAGTCCGGCACTATGGCGCAGCTGCGCGACAACTGGCATGCCCCAGCGCTGATCGCCGTAGCGGTGTCATTTATCTGTTTTAATTTGCTCAACAACCTACTGTTTAGTCGGTTGCGCGTCGACCTCACCGAGCATGGCTTGTATACGCTGTCAGCTGGCAGTCGATC
>JABABF010000041.1 GCA_014238345.1 Gammaproteobacteria bacterium | reverse complement strand
CGTGAATGCGCTTTGCAATGGCTACTGCGCCGTTTCCAGAGATGTGGGTTTGCTAATGCCAACATGGTGCTGTTCCCTCGGATTTATTGTACTAAATCGTTGATTGCAAAGATCGGGAGCAAAATGGCCATAACGATCGTCAGCACCATGCCGGCCATGAATAGCACCAGCAGTGGCTGGAATGCTGTCATCAGTGTGCCGAGCATCGCTTCCAGCTCCCGCTCTTGGCTGGATGCTGCACGATCAAGCATATTGTCCAGCTCGCCGCTGTTCTCGCCACTAGCGACCATTTGCACCATCATCGGAGGAAAGACATCGCTATCGTCCATTGCCCGATGCAAACTGCCACCCTCGGCCACGCTGTCAATGATGTTGTCGGCGGCCTCTCGCAACACCAAATTGGCAAATACTTCGCGGGCTATTCGCAAGGCTTCTAGCAGCGGGACACCACTGCGTGTCAAGATCCCCAGTGTGCTGGCGAAGCGAGCTGTCTCCATGTTGCGCGTCAGCTCGCCGACTAGCGGTAGTGCTAAGATGGCTCGGTGTGCCCGGCATCTTCGCCCCTTGTCCTGCAACGCTAGCCGAGCTAATACGATCAGTAGTGCCAAGCCAGCTAATAAGTGTAGCCAGCGCGCTTGCAGAAAACCACTGGTGGCGATCAGAGCCACGGTCAGCGGTGGCAATGTACCCGCGGTGGTCTCAAAGATGGTGACCAGCTTAGGTACGACAAAAGTCATCAGTGCGGCGATCACCGCGATGGCGACACCGACCAAGATGATGGGGTAGACCATCGCCGAGCTGATGCGTTGCTGTGCCTGTTGGCGCGTCTCGGTATGGTCGGCCAACTGTTCCAGTACCAAGCCTAGGTGGCCGGATTGTTCTCCAGCACGCACCATGGCGCAGTACAGCTGCGAGAAGGCCTGAGGGTGCTCGCTCAGCGCTTGGTGTAGTGCACGCCCTTCGGTTACTCGGCTGTGTACTGATAGCAGGATACCAGTCAATTGTGGTTTGCGGCTTTGCTTGGCGGCGGCGCTGAGCGTTTCGGTCAGCGGCAATCCGGCTTGGAGCAAGACGGCGAGTTGTCTTGTCAGCAGTGCTAAATCGGCAATGGAGACGCGGCGCTTCCACAATTTTTCCGCCAACCCCACGCTACTGGTATCGCTGTGACTAGCAGTTGCTGGAGGTGCCTTGCTCGCACGAAGTTGCAAGGGTTTTAGCCCCTGTTGCCGCAGCTGTACACGTGCACTACGCTCATTGTCGCCTTCGACGACACCGCTCAGCTGCTGTCCGTTGGCACCGAGTGCCTGATAGTTGTAACTGGGCACGGCGGGATACGCAGCCTAGGTGGCGCTAGTGACCCGTAGCACTTCTTCTAGCGAGGTTTCGCCAGCCAGTATGCGCTGACACCCATCCATAAAAATACTGTGGCTATTTTGATGGGCGTAGGCGGTCATTTCCTGTTCACCTACATTGTTACGTATCATTTGACGCAAGTTGTCATCCAATTCAATGCATTCGTAGAGCGCGGTGCGCCCACGGTAGCCTAGGTGATTGCAGGATTGGCAGCCAACTGCTTGATAGATGGTGGCAGTCGATGATACGGCTTGCTCATCATGGCTTAGTAACTCACGCTCGTCATCGCGCACCGGACGTGGCTGGCGGCAGTCCGTACACAGCAGGCGCACGAGGCGTTGGGAGATGAGCGCGGTGAGGCTGGCCGATAGTAGAAATGTCTGAACCCCCATGTCTTGTAAGCGTGTGACGGCACCGATAGCTGTATTAGTATGCAGAGTCGACAGAACTAAGTGCCCAGTCATACTTGCCTGTATTGCGATTTCGGCAGTTTCTAAGTCGCGGATCTCCCCGATCATGACCACATCGGGGTCTTGGCGCAGGATGGCGCGCAGGCCGCGGGCAAAAGTCATGTCCACCTTGGAGTTGACCTGAGTTTGGGCGATGCCCTCAAGCATATATTCGACCGGATCTTCAATCGTCATGATGTTACGCGAAGATTCATTGATTTCGCTGAGTCCGGCGTACAGCGTCGTCGTTTTCCCCGACCCGGTTGGCCCGGTGACGAGGATAATGCCGTGCGGGGCGCGCAACGTGTTGCGAAATCGCTGCTCAATGGTGTCCGCCATATGTAATTGGGCGATAGATAAGCATCCGGATTGAGTATCCAGCAGGCGCAATACCACGCGCTCGCCGTAGGCCGATGGGATGGTCGACAAGCGGATGTCGACCGGGTGCCCGGCGACGCGCACCGAAATGCGCCCATCCTGCGGAATGCGCTTCTCAGCGATATCTAAGCGAGCCATCACCTTGAGTCGAGAGACTAGCATTGGAGCCAACTTGCGTTTTGGCGACAGCACTTCCCGCAATACCCCGTCGACCCGAAAGCGCACGATCACATTGTCCTCGAAGGTCTCTAGGTGAATATCCGAGGCTTGGTCGCGCACTGCCTGAGATAGGATGGCATTGATCAGGCGCACTACGGGAGCATCGTTTTCTCCCTCCATCAAATCGGCAGTATCGGGCACCTCATCTGCCAAGCGTCCCAAATCTTCATCGGCATCCAAGTCGGCCGCTGCCCGTGCTGCATCACCATCTCCGTGTCGGTAGTGAGCACTCAGGCGCTGTTTGAAATCCTCTGCTTCAACGGCATTGAGATTCAATGGCACACCACCGAGCAAACGCTGTAGCTCAGCGTAGATCTCTAGGCGTAACTGTCCAGAGGGATAGACCAAGACCAGCGCGTTGTCACCGGGAACCCCACTCTCAATCAGTACGTTGTTGTCGCGTGCAAAAGCATAGGGCAGCTGGGGAGGCTGTGGGGCGCTGGTGGCAGTGCTGTCGCGGATGTCTCCAGCTGCTACTTCGGTGTCCATCAGCGTGTACCGGACTCAGTAGCTATTGAGTGATCAGTTGCGTCGAGGTGTTGACGTAATTGCTCCTCCCATGTCGGTAGCAATGGCAACGTATCGTCATCAACGAAGTCCACACCCTCACGCTGTTTTCGCAATTGGTGCTCGCGGATCCATTGATATTTGACGGCTGTTTCGCGTGACATATCGCTGTCGGTACGGATGATGGTTGGGCGGATGAAGACCAGCAAATTGGTTTTTTTAGCTTGCACCGTACTATGGCGGAACAGCCGCCCGATGATCGGCAGCTGGCCGAGTATTGGAATCGCGTAGTTGGTCTCTTGGATTTCGTCTCGGATCAGGCCGCCGAGTACGACGATTTGCTTGTCGCCAGCTAACACCGAGGTTTTAATTAATCTGCGGTTAGTGATGATATCGGCGGCGGCAGTACCGGTGAGACCGCCGGTAACACCGGATACCTCTTGCTCAATATCTAAACGCACAGTGTCACCTTCGTTAATGTTTGGCTTGACTTTTAAGGTGATGCCGACATCTTCGCGCGAGATTGTCTGAAAAGGGTTGACCGCAGCATTGGTGCCACTGACATAGGAGCCAGTGATGAAAGGAACATTCTGTCCGACCACGATAGATGCCTCGGTGTTGTCCAAGGTCAACAGGTTAGGGGTGGCCAAAATATTTGCCTCCGTACTTTTTTTCAGGGCGGTCAGGATGCCAGCAAAGATACGATTGGAATCCTCAAGATCGCCGAAGGTCAGTGATTGACCATCAACCGTGGTGAGGCTGCCTGCCAAATTTGACAGCAAGGTGCGCCCGGTGTTGGCTGTGTTCGCACTGAGTGCAGAGGCCAGTGTGCGCAGTACGCCATCACCAGTCCCCGAAGAGAATAGGCCGAGATTGTTGTCGGCAAACAGCAGCTCTAGGCCGAGCGAATTGTCGTCGCTACCCTCGACTTCAGCCACGATCAATTCGACCAGTACTTGTTGGCGGCGGATATCAAGGCGGGCGATAATCGACTCCAGTGTCTTGATCATCTCGGAGCTGGCAGTGACAATGAGAGAATTGGTCACTTCATCTGCTTGCAGGCGGGCACGTTGATTGAGATTGCCGCCTGCATCCTTATTCCCCGATTGAATATTTTCTATGACTTTATTGAGTACCTCGGCCAATTGTGTGGCCTCGGCGTGCTTGAGGTAGATCACGCGGGCATTTTCCAAGCGCCCCAGTGGCGAATCTAGTTTGATAATTAATTTCCGTGCTTTTTGTCGCAATACCGCGCCGCCTTTAATCAACAGGCGATTGCTTCGTTTATCTGCCACCAAGACCAGTTGGGCACTTTGGTCACCGAGTTCGCTTTTCATCAATTTGCGTAGGATGCCTTCGACCTCCGTTACATCGGCATGTTTTAGAGCGATTGTGTCGATCTGTCCTTCGGTCTCTTTATCCAGTTGTTTGATGATTCTGATTAATTTTGCGATGTTGGCGGCGCTGTCCGATAAGATGATGGAATTGGTAGGTGGGTAGGCGGCCATATGTGCATGCTGTGGTGCCAGCGGGCGCAACACGGCAATTAATTTGCTGGCAGCGATGTTGTGTAACGGCAATACACGGGTTACGATCTCGCGGTTTTCCCTGCCTGTGAAGCCGCGGTCGCCAACTGAACCGGGCAGGGTGCGAGCCTGTTGTTCTGGAAGTACTGTGATCAGGCCATCAGTGGTCTCCACCGCTGTGAATCCGTGCACGTCCAAGATCGCTAAAAACAAATCGTAGAGTTCTTGCTCGTTGACTGGTGCGGAGGAAATGACATGCACTTTGCCCTTGACTCTAGGGTCGATCAGGAAAGTGCGCTCGGAGACATCGGCGACGAAGCGGATCAGTTCTTGGATATCGGTGCTTTTAAAATTTACCGTGTATTCATCGGCCAGAGTGGGTGGGGTAGCGAATAGCAGTGCCAACACCAGTACCGTGCTGTGCCACAGCGAGACTTGCCAGCGTTGCGGGAGAGTTTCCATCACTGTAGCGCCAAGAGAATGTCGTAAGATTTTTTTCGGCGCAGGACGCGCACTGATGCCTCGGTGGCTCCTTGCAACAAGCTTTGTGCATCGGATAGAGCGGTATAGCTGCTGAGTTCGACTCCGTTAATTGCGGTAACGACATCGCCAGCGCGCAACCCCAGCCGATAGAAATCTTGAGCGCTTTTCTTTGGCCTGATACGAAAGCCGATCAATGCACTGTTACTGTCGCCGAGTCGCGCTACTTGGTAGCTAATCAACTGGCCTAGCGAGGTGGGGTCTTCGAGAAGTTGCTGGGCATAGCGCCCGGCGATTTCTGTAGCTAGGCTGTCTGCGCGGCGATCCACTAGCTGCACCTGATCTGGCGTTGTTGGAGTGTCGGTGTTTGCTGATGCAGTATTGCTCTGGGCATCGTTAGGCTGTTGTGCTGCGTCATTGTCATTGGCAATGTGTAGTTTGATGATTTCCTCAGTATCTGCACGCAAGATATGTATTTGTCTGCGACCGACTGCCGTCAGCGTGACTGGCAGGCTGTCAGTTGATCCGGGTAGAGCATCGCCAATTCGGTACAGCTTTTGATCGGAGTTTTGGCCGGAGTTTTGGCCGGAGCGCCGGGCTGAACTGATGACCGCCCGAGCATTTTGTGGGTTGTCTGAGTAGACCACGCCGATCAGCCGCAATGCTACGGCGGCCACTTTGGATGGAGGCGGCGCTGCTTTTACTGGCGCGCGTGGACTCGTATTATTTCCGAATAGTGATTGTGAGCGCAGCTGTTGTATATCCGTGGTCGCAGTTGGGGACGGGGCAAACAGCTCGCCACGTGTCTCAATAGCATCTATTTCTATGATAGTTGGCACCGGACTTGGCATCAGCAACCATGCCCCGCGCGCTACCAGCCACGCCAAACCGATTAGGCTTATCACGACGGTACTCACACGGATTAACTCCAGTCCAGTATCGCGGTCGCGACCGATGATCTGCGCGAGCTCAATCAGCCGTTGCCACGGGGTAGCCAAGTCTGCAAGTGATGCGAATTGTGGCAAGGCTTGATCAACTCCAAGCTGCTATGGCGACCTAAGTCAAGGCAAGGTTAACAGCTGGGTAGCGATCCAAAACCCATTGCCGAGAGTGATTGCGTAGCCATTGTGCGATATTATACGCTCTCACCTGTCCGCTTACCTCGGTGAGCATCCGCTCTAGCACGTAGGCAATGCGATGACTGACAAAGATATTTGGGCGGGTGTGCGTTATTCGGTTGAGTCATTGTCTAACGGTGTTCAGCGCCTCAGCTTCTATATTGATGCCGCTGATATGGCGCGATGTGAAGAGCGTGTGCTACGCGGGCGGGCGGCGCGGTTGCGTCTACCTGGTTTTCGTCCCGGTCGTGTGCCGCTACCGTTGGCGCGTCAGCACTATGGCAATGCGTTGCGAGCGGAGGTTTTTGAGGAAGAGGGCAAGGCGGCACTGGCCTCGGTCTTGCGGCGCCTGAATCCTGGGCGACTGATAGCCGCACCTGAGCTGATTCCGCCGCCGCTTGATTCGAGGGGGGGTGAGTTGGAGTTTGTAGCACAGTATGAGCTGTGGCCAGTGGTGGTGGCACCGGATACAACCGGCCTCGCGGTGGATTGTTGCACAGCAGTTGTGGCGGGCGACGATATTGATCGACAATTACAATCGTTGCGTCTGCGGCAGGCGCAGCGGATAGAGGTGTCAAGGCCGCCGCGCCAAGGTGATTGGGTGACGCTCGACTATCGTTTGGAGCGGCAGACGGGTGCCGAGGTATTCTCCCGCGAGGGCGTAGAACTGCTCTTTGACCCGAAGAGCCAGTTGCCGCCAACCCCGCCGCCTGAATTATTCAACGCATTGGAGGCTAGTGAGCCGGGTGCGGTAGGTGAATTTGAGCTATGTGTGGCAGAGGACCACCCCGAACCCGAGTTGCGCGGCGTTACGTTGTGCGGGCACTATCGTTTGCACAAGGTGTGTGAGCCGCAGCTGCCCGAGCTTAACGAGGCTTTTTGCTCGACACTTGGCATCGCCGAGGGCGGTGTCAAGGCCTTGCGCGCTGAGTTACAGCGCAGCCTGGAGTCGGCGGTAGATGCCGCCACGCGGCGGCACCAGCGCAAGCAATTGTTCGATGCTCTGCTAGAGCGCGCCGAGCTGCCAGAGCCGCCGTCTGGATTATTGCGCGGTGAAATTGCTACAATGCGTACTGAATGGGCGCGCCGTAACGAACATCTACAGGCCAAAACTGATGACTTGCCAGATGAGCTGTTTGAGACGGGGGCGCGACGGCGGGTACAACTTGGTTTAGTGCTCGGTGCTTTGATTGAGCAGCTTGAACTCAGTGTTGGCACGGCTGAGGTGCAAGCGGCGATTGCAGTAGAGGCCGAGCGGCAACAGGAGCCAGAGCAACTGTTGCGCTGGTACCGTGAAAACCCACGTGCTTTGCGACATGTAGAGCAGTCGATATTAGAGGAGAAAGTGGTGGAACATTTGCTTACTGATGCGGTGGTGACCCAGCGCCAGATGCCGTTGGACGAGCTGTTGGGAAACACGCCCGTGGCGCAGTCATGAGTGGGGATAACAGCGCTATCGGAGGCTTTCCAAGGCCGCGCAACCTCGGCTTGGTGCCTATAGTTGTCGAGCAGACCGCGCGTGGCGAGCGCTCCTACGACATCTATTCGCGCCTGTTGCGCGAGCGCTTGGTATTTGTCGTCGGGGCGATAGATGATCACTTGGCGAACCTGGTTGTCGCCCAGCTGCTGTTTTTGGAGTCCGAAGGTCCCAAGAGCGATATTCATCTCTATATCAATTCCCCTGGCGGCACCATCAGTGCGGGGTTATCCATCTACGACACGATGCGCTTCATCAAGCCCGATGTCAGCACGATTTGCCTTGGTCAAGCCGCGAGTATGGGGGCTTTTTTGCTCGCTAGCGGTGCCGCTGGCAAGCGCTATTGTCTACCCAATGCCCGCATCATGATTCATCAGCCGAGCGGTGGAACTAGCGGGCAGGCCTCGGACATCGACATTCACGCCCGTGAGATTCTCACTATGCGTAGCCGCCTGAACGATCTATTGGCAACGCACACGGGACAGGCGATTGAAAAAATTTCTGTGGATACTGAACGAGACCACTTTATGTCGGCTAAAGACGCATGTGATTACGGCATTATCGATGAAATTTTGGAGCAGCGAGAAGATGCTCCTGGGACGGCGAACGATGATGTCACTGCACCGACTTAGGCTGGCTAAAATTGTGACAGGCACTGACTGGATCAAATCGTGTAAACTTACGATTTGGTGTTGACTGGGGAAGTAGGGCGACAGAATCATGAGCAAGCAAGGCTCAGATGAAAAATCTTTGCGCTGTTCTTTCTGCGGCAAGAATCAGCACGATGTGCGGCGGCTGATTGCTGGACCCTCTGTGTTCATCTGCGATGAATGTGTTGATCTTTGCAACGATATTATTTGTGAAGAGACACTGGATACCGAGGATGACAGCAGTTCGTTTTCTTTGCCGACACCGCGAGAAATTTGCCACATATTAGATGCTCATGTTGTCGGGCAGGATACCGCCAAGAAAGTGTTATCCGTCGCTGTTTACAATCATTACAAGCGGTTGAGCCAAAATGCGAGCAGTGATGTGGCCAGTAGCGAAGCCAGCGCACTCGACGAAGAGCGCGACGGCAACAAAGCTGATGCTAAAAAGCCGCACATTGATAAAAGTAATGTGCTGCTGATCGGATCGACTGGCAGTGGTAAGACTTTGCTGGCACGCACCTTGGCGCGTTTGCTTGATGTGCCGTTCACGATTGCCGATGCCACGACGCTGACCGAGGCTGGCTACGTTGGTGAGGATGTCGAAAACATTATTCAGCGTCTTTTGCAACGCTGCGATTACGATGTGGAGCAGGCGCAGAAAGGGATTGTTTATATCGACGAAATCGATAAGATTTCACGAAAATCTGACAACCCTTCGATCACGCGTGATGTGTCTGGTGAAGGGGTGCAACAGGCGCTGTTGAAACTGATTGAGGGGACTGTCGCCTCAGTACCTCCGCAGGGTGGGCGCAAGCACCCACAACAGGAGTTTTTGCAGGTTGACACCTCGGATATTTTGTTTATCTGTAGCGGTGCTTTTGCCGGGCTTGAGAAGATTGTCCGCCATCGCATCGAGCGTAGTGGTATCGGCTTTAACGCACACATTGCCACCAGTACTGGTGAAAAAATTGACACCGAGCGACTGCTCGGAAAACTCGAGGCAGAGGACTTGATTCGCTATGGATTGATCCCGGAATTTGTCGGTCGCCTGTCCGTCACA
Organism: Gammaproteobacteria bacterium; assembly: GCA_014238345.1. Classification (GTDB taxonomy): domain Bacteria; phylum Pseudomonadota; class Gammaproteobacteria; order JABABF01; family JABABF01; genus JABABF01. Next base: position 3,380 of record JABABF010000041.1, on the reverse strand, counting down.
GTGGTATTGCATGATCTTGACGAGGCGGCACTGGTGCGTATTCTGACCGAGCCGCGCAACGCCCTTGTGCGACAGTACAAGCAATTGTTTTCCATGGAGGGCACGGAGCTCGATATTCGTGAGAGCGGTCTGCGCAGCATCGCCGAACGGGCGCAAAAACATGGCACCGGAGCGCGCAGTTTACGCTCGATTATGGAGAGCCTGTTGTTGGATACGATGTACGAATTGCCCGACTTACCCAATGTGAGCCGTGTTGTTGTCGACGAGCAGGTGGTTCGCGGTGAAAACACACCATTTTATGTCTACGATTCCAGCTCAGAAGCGGCTGCTTCCGACACGGATAGTAGTGATGCGAGCAGTGGCGAGGCCGCAGGCTAATGAGCACAGCTGTCGGCGGCAACAATCCCGAGGCGGATCCCGAGGCGGTATGGCTACCCTTGTTGCCATTGCGAGATACGGTGGTATTCCCTCATGCGGTCACCTCACTATTTGTTGGGCGCGAAAAATCTTTGCTCGCCTTGGATGCGGCTCGGGATAGTGGGCTGTTGGTGCTGGCCGCCCAAAAACGTGCGGATAGAGAGGAGCCCACGGTAGATGATATTTTTGATGTCGGCATCGAAGCGGTGGTGTTACAGGCGCAGAACATCTCCAATCATGTTGTCAAGTTGCTGGTTGAGGGCAAACAGCGGATGCGCTTAGAGAAGATCGAGCTCAGCGATTACTACCGCTGTCATGCGCGACCTATGGTTCTGGCAGAGGATGATGATGAACGCACTTTGATGGTGCGCGAGGGCTTGATCAAAAATTTGCGCCACAGTTTTGAGCATTACGCCGAAGCCAGTGGCAAGGTGCCTTCTGAATTGATGGCGGCACTACAGGGTGAGGAAGATCCCGGGCGCTTGGCGGATATGGTGGCTGTACATATGCCACTCCGCTTGGAAATACGGCAACAATTACTTGAAAAAGCAGAAATATCTATCAGGATTTCATTTCTTATAGAATGCATTGAGGCCGAGCATTCTCTGCTACACATCGCCGGTCGTGTGCGCAAGCGCGTCAAGAAACAGGTGGAGCGCTCGCAACGCGAGTACTACCTCAATGAGCAGATGAAGGCGATCCAAAAAGAGCTCGATGAGAGCGGCAATGCGCTGAGCGAATCTGAGCAGCTCGAGCAGCGATTGCGCGACGGGGGACTTCCTGCGCCAGCGTTGAAAAAAGTCCTGTCTGAGTTAGAAAAATTCAAAATGATGTCGCCGATGTCGACTGAGGCTTCAATGTTGCGTAGCTATTTGGATTGGATCGCCAGTGTGCCGTGGAAAAAGCGTCGCCGCCTCAGCCTCGACTTGGCGCAGGCCAAACGTATTCTGGATGACGATCACTACGGCCTGCATGACATCAAAGAGCGTGTATTGGAGTATTTAGCAGTACACAAGCGTTCGCGCCGCCGCAGTACGCGTGGTCCCATCTTGTGTTTGATTGGGCCGCCCGGTGTTGGCAAGACCTCGCTCGGGCGCTCCATTGCCCGCGCCACGGGGCGCGCCTATGTGCGCATGTCGCTGGGTGGCGTACGCGACGAGGCGGAGATCCGCGGCCACCGCCGCACTTATATCGGCTCATTGCCAGGCAAGATCATGCAAAAAATGAGTTCGGCTGGAGTGCGCAATCCTCTGTTTTTGCTTGACGAAGTGGACAAAATGGGGATGGATTACCGAGGCGACCCCGCTGCGGCCTTACTTGAAGTTCTTGATCCAGAGCAGAACAAGGCTTTTTCTGATCACTATTTGGAATTGGATTACGATCTGTCCGAGGTGCTGTTTTTATGCACTGCCAATAGCCAGTCCATCCCGTCAGCACTGCTCGATCGCATGGAGCTGATCCGCTTACCGGGTTATACCGAAGATGAAAAACTCGAAATCGCTCGGCGTTATCTGTTGCCGCGCCAAGTGCGCGACAGTGGGTTGCGGTCGCGCGAATTGCAATTACGCATTGATAGCCTGCGCGAACTAGTGCAGGGTTATACGCGTGAGGCTGGCGTACGCGATTTGGAGCGCATGATCGCACGCATCTGCCGCAAAGTGGTGCTGTCGGCGGAGAGCGCGAAGAGTGGAGCCAAGCCAGCTGCGACCACCATCGTGACTCCAGCCCGCCTCACTAAATACTGTGGGGTGCGCCGCTATCCACGCGATCAGGAAGCAGAGCATGGACACATCGGTCGTGTGCGTGGCTTGGCTTGGACCGAGGCAGGTGGTGCCATGTTGACGATTGAGGCAGTCGTGGTGCCCGGCAAGGCTCGCCAGCAACGCACTGGATCGCTCGGTGATGTGATGAGCGAGTCAGTGCAAGCCGCCCTAACCTTGGTGCGTGCCCGCGCTACGGCAATTGGTATTGCTCCTGATTTCCTGGAGAATAATGATGTGCATATTCACGTGCCCGAGGGAGGTACTCCCAAAGATGGGCCGAGTGCTGGGGTCGCGGTGAGCACGGCTCTGGTTTCGGCGCTGACGAGTATCCCGGTACGCGGTGATGTGGCGATGACTGGCGAGATCACTTTGCAAGGTCAGGTGCTGGCGGTAGGAGGCCTACGGGACAAGCTGCTTGCAGCTCGTCGCATCGGTTTGAAACTAATCATTGTTCCAAAAGATAATGAAATACATATCAGTGATTTAGACGATGAAGTTAAGAAGAATCTTGATATAAAATTCGCCTCTGATATAGATCAGGTATGGTCAATTGCCCTGATGGCACCACTGGGAGGAGATGTGGTGCGAGACGAGGACACTGATGGCGTGTTACCGACTGAGGCACCGTTGAATGTGGTGCTGCCGCCCGCCACTGGTCGCCGCCCGAGCCGAAATCCGCGACCCAGTACGCATTAGCCAGCGCCGTGACCGGAGCGCCGTTGCGAGTTTGCACTTGCCCCCCCCCCTTGACCCCTCTGGTCATATCGTTGAGAATAGGCCATGTTAGGAGTGCGCTTCGCTAGTGCCTAGGCATTGCGTAGTCGCTTTCCCAGTAGTAAGTAGTAGCAACCAGAGCTCAACAATAGGGGAGTATCAAAATGAATAAAGGGGAATTGGTGGATAAGATCGCCGCCCAAGCAGACGTGTCAAAAGCGACTGCATCACGAGTGCTTGACAGTGTGCAAGATTGTGTTTCCGACGCGCTTAGCAAAGGTGACTCAGTGGTGCTGACGGGCTTTGGCACTTTCTCCGTCAAACATCGCAATGCGCGTGAAGGGCGCAACCCACAGACGGGAGCCACGTTACGCATAGCAGCGCGCAATGTCCCGTCGTTCAAGCCGGGTACAGAGTTGAAGCGAGCCGTCACTGGCAGCTAAGCGCCCCCCACAGCTCTTCTTGCATCCCCTCTCCTGCTGGGGG
>JABABF010000040.1 GCA_014238345.1 Gammaproteobacteria bacterium | reverse complement strand
TAGGTGAATACGCCCCACATTATCGGCGATATTCTGCTTAGATACAACATTAATGAGAGCCAGCACAGTTCAGGCTAAGTGCGATGAAACATTCCATGATGGCCGCTTTTTCTGAAAATGGCTGGTATGTGTTCAGTCATAAGACTTATGGGTCATCAAATGGGATACCATTGACCCACCATTTGATACTTGACATCTCTCCCGCCCCTCGCTATGCCATTTCTCGACCCCTTGCGCCCCCGATCTTGGTCGATCCCCAAAACCCCTAGTGGCGTGGAAGCTACCGCCGAGCTGTACCTCGGCTCAGGCTCAGTGGGCTTGGAGGTGCTTTGTATCCATGCCTTCGATCATGGAGTAAGTAGCGATCTCAGTTCTGCTCAGCGCATTGGTAGCACGAACCAGCGCCCCCAGCCCCATGCCAGATAACTCCGCAAATATCCCTCGCAACGGCATGTTCGCCACTGTGCGCAATCGGCACGGGGTCATCACCGATGTCACGCCTACACCCTATGGCAGCCATGCGGGAAAACCGCAATTACATTTTGTGCGCATGGAGTACACCGATAATCAACAGCCTGCCGAAGAGCATTTGCTGTGGGAAATGGAACCGGGGGGCAATCTGTTGGAGCCCCGCGCTTTGCCCAATTTCCATGAACAGCCGATGGCTCCAGACACCCAATATGACCCCATGTTGCGCATGGCGCGCTGGTCTGCCACCTCACCCTTCCTGAACCCGGACGGATCAACTGTAGCCAACCCACTGCAGCAACCAATAGCCAGCCCATTTCATGGCGCAATCCAAACGGAGGACTATCAGCGGGTGCCACTGCTCAAAGCACTGGCTATGCCGAGAGTCAATCTGTTAATCGCCGATGATGTGGGCTTGGGCAAGACGGTGGAGGCTGGGTTGGTACTCAGCGAATTGCTGTTGCGCCGCCGTATCCGACGCGTTCTGATCCTCACTCCCGCCTCGCTACGCTTGCAGTGGCGCGATGAGATGAAGGAAAAATTTGCCCTGCCCTTCGACTTAGTAGACAAACAATCCACCCATAAGCTGCGCCAGCAACAAGGTATAGATGCCAACCCTTGGCGAGTCTATAGCCGCATCATCGCCTCCTACCACTACCTGCGCCAAGTCGATGTGCTCGAACAATTCCGCAGCGCTTTCCAACAAGAAAGCGAACAAGACGCCCGCCTACCATGGGATCTACTGATCGTAGACGAGTGTCATAACCTAATGCCCACTCCCATTGGCAGCGATTCAGATCTGTGCGCCATGTTGCGTCAACTCGCCCCCTGCTTTGAGCACCGGCTGTTCCTCAGCGCGACACCGCACAACGGACATACCCGCTCCTTCACCGGCCTGTTAGAAATGCTCGATCCGGTGCGC
>JABABF010000039.1 GCA_014238345.1 Gammaproteobacteria bacterium | reverse complement strand
TGAATTCTGGTATGATTCATACGACTACTCTTCAATTGCTCTTCCAACACCCGTAATTTAGCAATAGTAGGTACCACAGCTCGGCATCCTCCAAGATCATGCATCCTAGATAAATCCATACTGGGATAGCGACCCAGCTTATTAATAATTGTCGGGCGCCGTTTCAGGCGACTTGAAAGAATGAATTTGTCTTTATGTAAAGAACGATCAACTACACTTTTTAATGCCATGTACAGAACGTGCATGGGATAAGCATGACTAGCTCGCCATGCTTCCAATGTTTTAATGTCATGCTCATCATACGGTGCACTTGCTTGACGAATTGCATCCCCTGCTTTGTTGACTTGAGTTCTTGATGGGGTGGATATTAGGTCCTCAGCCTCAGCCATTCCTCACACCTCAGGCAATAGGCCATGCAACCGTTCGGCGGCATCAACATACTCGCTGAGCAGGCGAGACATCACATCGCGGCAGGTATCGGTTTGCTTGATCTGGCCGACGACTTGGCCGACGGCGTTGAACGATACCTGCTGCGCTGTGCCGACAGCAGCATAGGTCTTGGTGCGGCGCATGGCATCGTAGGAGACGAAACCCTGTAGCGGCATCGGCAATGGATCCGGCGTGTCCTCGCGCGCCCAAGCCTCGGTCCACTCGTTGCGCAACATGCGGCAAGGCTTGCCAGTCCACGAGCGCGAGCGCACTGTATCCTCGCTGGTCGCCGCAAAATAGGATTCCCGCTCAGCGGGCTGCGCTGTCGCCTCGTCCACCGCCAACCATAGTGAGCCCGCCCAAACGCCTTGAGCCCCCACCGCCAGCGCCGCCGCCATCTGGTGCCCACTGCCAATACCACCAGCTGCCAGCACCGGGGTCGGTGCCACCGCATCCACCACCTGTGGCCACAGCACAATGCTACCGACTTCCCCAGTGTGACCGCCGCCCTCTGCACCTTGAGCGATCACAATATCAACACCGGCATCGCGATGGCGCTCGGCCTGGCGCACGCGCCCGCACAGCGCTGCCACCAGTCGTCCGGCACCGTGAATGCGATCGATGACATCCTTGGGCGGTGTCCCCAACGCATTGGCGATCATCACTACGCGCTCGTGTTTGAGAGCCTCATCCACCATCGGATCGGCTGTGGGGCCAGTCCAACCCAGCAAACCGACCTCGTCCTGCTCCGGCCACGCTGGCACACCGTGCTCGCTGAGCAGGCGCTCGGCAAATTCAAGATGCTGCTTGGGAACCAACTCGCGCAAACTCTTCTCCAGAGCCCCCGCATCCATCTCG
>JABABF010000038.1 GCA_014238345.1 Gammaproteobacteria bacterium | reverse complement strand
TCAGCGATGATGAACTGGCCGATGGTACGGTCACTGACAGCACTTTTCTAATGGAGCAGCTGGCAGTGCGCGAGCAGATTGAGACCTTGGGCAATGACGGTGATCAGCTAGGTTTGCAACGTTTGGCTCAGGCGCAGATGGAGGATTTTGTCGCGCTGTCCGAGGATTTTGGCCACGCCATAGCCGAAGGGCGCACGGCGAGCGCTTTAGAATTATTCCGGCGCATGCAGTTCTTGGACCGGCAACGCCGTGCCGCCGTTGATTGTGCTACCAGTATCGCCGCCTGATGGCTATGCTACAGATTCAAGAGCCTGGAGTTCCCGCCAGCTCTTTAGAGCCACGCGCCACGCGTCCGGCGGTGGGCATTGATCTTGGCACTACCCACACTTTGGTGGCGACGGTACGAAATAGAGTCCCACAGCTATTGGCTGATGCAGACGGTCGGGAGCTGTTGCCCTCTGCGGTCTATTACGCAGCAGATGGCACTGTTGTGGTGGGAGCTAAGGCATTGGCAGCGAGCACCAAAGCCCCAGAGCGAGTCGTGTTGTCCGTCAAGCGCCTGATCGGTCGCAGCGTAGCGGAGCTCGAGGCGCACAGCGGACAGTGCTTGGCAGAAGATGGTCCAGGTGCGGCCAAAATACTCACTGCTGCTGGCGAGCGAAGTCCGGTGGCGGTATCCGCTGAGCTGTTGCGCAGTCTAAAATTGCGAGCCGAAGCGGCGTTGGGAGCCTCCCCCGAAGGAGTGGTCATCACCGTGCCAGCCTATTTTGATGATGGTCAGCGTCAGGCGACTGCCGCTGCCGCACGGCTCGCGGGCTTGCCGCTGTTGCGTCTGCTGAACGAACCCACAGCAGCGGCGCTGGCTTATGGTTTGGACAGTGCTGCACAGGGATTAATCGCCGTCTACGATTTAGGTGGTGGCACATTCGATCTATCACTGTTACGTTTAGATCGTGGTGTCTTCCAAGTTTTGGCGACCGGCGGTGATACGGCGCTCGGTGGCAATGATTTTGATCGCCTGATAGTCGATTGGTGGCTCGGCTCAGAGCGGCCATGGGCAGAGCTGTCCCCGGCGGCGCGCCAGCGCTTGTTATTGGCAGCGCGCGAGGCGCGTGAAGCGCTGAGCGATGCCGCGCAAGTCGAGCTGTGCTGGGGTGGTGAGGACGACCTGCCCATGCGCCGTTGCGTTTTGTCACAACAGACATTCGCCACTCTCGCCGCGCCACTGATCGACCGTAGCTTGGCGGTGTGTCAGCGCGGCTTTAGCGATGCCGAACTCGCACCGCCGGACATCACACAATTGATCTTGGTCGGCGGTGCCACTCGTATGCCGGCAGTGCGCGAAGCGGTGGCGCAATGGTTCGGGCGTGAGCCCTTGGCGGGCATCGACCCCGACCGTGTTGTCGCGCTAGGCGCGGCGCTACAGGCGGATAGTTTGATCGGCAATCGCAGTGGTGTTGATAGCCTGCTACTTGATGTGGTTCCCCTGTCACTGGGTGTTGAGGTGATGGGGGGGTTGGCCGAGGTGGTAGTACCCCGCAACACGCCATTGCCGACGCGTCGGGTGCGCACTTTTACTACCGCCCGCGCTGGGCAGACCGCACTGGCCGTGCATGTGGTGCAGGGCGAGCGCGATCTGGTGCGCGACTGTCGTTCATTGGCACACTTTGAGCTGCGCGGTATTCCGCCACTGGCCGCCGGTGTAGCGCGCATCGAACTGATATGCCAAGTGGATGCCGATGGCCTGCTCACCGTGGAAGCACACGAACTGAGCACCGGAGTGCGCAGCGAGGTCGAGGCGCGACCCTCTTTTGGTTTAGGCAGCGATGATTTGCAACAGCTATTGCAAACGGCTTTTGACAGTGCTGCTACTGATAGCCGAGCTCGCCAGCTGGCTGAACAGCGACTGGCTGCAGAGCAATTGCTAAGTAGTATTGGCTCAGCTTTGAGCGATGGTACAGAGCAGTTGTTGAGCGTTGCGGAGCGGCAGGAGCTCGAGCGCAGCACACAGAGTTTGCGATCCTACTTGGCGCTCGCCGAGACGGGTGACGATGCACTCACCGACCTGCGTCATCAAGTAGAGCAGCTCAATGAGCTCAGCACCCCCTTGGCCGAGCGGCGCATGGATGCGGCTTTGCGCTCGGCGCTGGTTGGGCGCTCGGTCGCTGAGTTGCAGAGCGAAGAACAACCCGCTGAGGTGAGCTAGCTGTGAGCCGTATTGTTGTCTTGCCGCATGAGAGACTCTGCCCCCAGGGCGCAGTGCTCAAAGCCGAGTCGGGCGAGAGCATCTGTGCCGCCATGTTGCGCGATGGCATTGCACTTGAGCATGCCTGCGAGATGTCTTGTGCCTGCACCACCTGTCATGTCATCGTGCGTGAAGGCTATGATTCCCTGAAGCCAGCCGACGAACTTGAGGACGATATGCTCGACAAGGCCTGGGGGCTAGAGCCCAACTCGCGGCTCAGTTGTCAAGCGCTACCCGCTGCTCAAGAGCTGGTCGTTGAGATTCCGCAGTACACCATCAACATGGTTTCCGAGCACCACTGAGCGCGGAGGAACGAGCAGTGCGCTGGACAGATGTACAGGAGATCGGAGAGGCGTTGTCAGATCGTGATCTCAAGGTCGATCCTCGTTATATACGCTTCACCGATCTGCGTCGCTGGGTGCTGGAGCTGCCGGGCTTTAATGACGACCCCGAAGGTTGCAATGAGCGCATTCTCGAAGCGATTCAAGCGGTGTGGTTGGCAGAGTCTGATTGAGCGATCAGGGTGGTGTAGCAGTTGGGGAGATGCGCTATTTTTTTCTGCTAATGCCTTGTTCTGCGCATTAATTTAAAGCGACTCCCAGAGCGGCTCTGTTGGTAATACTACGCCAATGGGCGTACAATAAACAGTTGCTCTGCCTCTGGTAGAGTAGTTCCTTTGCCCGATACAAATAGCGAATTCTCCATGACAATTGAGCGTACTCTATGCATGATAAAACCCGACATAGTCTCCACTCAGCGCATTGGTGCTCTGTGCGATCGGATTGAGCGTAGCGGTCTGCGCATTATCGAGCTGCGCATGTTACAGCTAGAGCGCGAGCGCGCAGCTGCATTTTATGCTGAGCATCGGCAGAGAGATTTTTTTGCTCCACTACTGGATTTCATGTGTTCTGGGTCGATTGTGGCGCAAGTGCTGGAAGGGGAGGACGCTGTCAAGCGCTTTAGACAGCTGATCGGTCACACCGACCCCGCTCAGGCCGATCCGGGTACTTTGCGAGCAGATTTTGCCAGCTCGATTGATGCCAATGCCGTACACGGCTCTGATTCCATCGCCTCAGCACGCCGAGAGATCGATTTCTTCTTTGGCAAAACATGGTGACCTCACAGCCGACCGAGCTATTGGCAACAGAGTCGAGCCAATCGCTACTCGGGGTGTCTCGAGCCGGACTAGAAGATTTTTTTCATACCCTAGGCGAGCCATCTTTTCGAGCCTCGCAACTGTTGAAATGGGTACACCACGCCGGAGTCATCGACTTTGCCGAGATGAGCAATTTTGGGTTGCGTCTGCGTGAGCGCCTCAGCAGTGTCGCCGAATTGCTACCGAGCGCATTTGGCTCCGAGCAGCGCGCTGCCGATGGCTGCCGAAAATGGCTACTTGAACTCTCTGATGGCGGCGCAGTTGAGACCGTATTTATTCCCGAGGAGCGGCGTGGCACACTGTGTATTTCTACGCAGTTGGGTTGTGCGCTGGGTTGCACTTTTTGCGCCACGGGTTATGAGGGGTTTAAACGCAATTTGAGTAGTGATGAAATCATCGCCCAAGTGTGGCGCGCCCACGAGGCTTTGGGGGCATTTAGTCGCAGTCCGCCGCGCCACATCACCAATATTGTTTTCATGGGGATGGGAGAGCCCCTGCTCAATTTGGAACAGCTTAGCGTTGCTGCGCGTTTGTTGAGAGATGACGATGCCTACGGTATTCCCGGACGCAAATTGACCCTGAGTACAGCGGGCTTGGTACCGATGATCGATCGCATTGATGCCTCGTTAAAACTCTCGCTGGCAGTGTCATTGCACGCGCCTAATGACAATCTGCGCACCCGTCTTGTGCCGATTAATAAACATTTTCCCATCGCCGAGCTACTCGCTTCCTGTCAGCGCTACTTGGAGCGTTTGGCCGATCCACGGCGATCGATTACTATCGAATATACCTTGATTGATAGCCTCAACGATACACCGGAGCTGGCGAGGGCGACAGCGCGATTATTGCGCGGCCTGCGTTGCAAGATCAATTTAATTCCCTACAACCCGATTGCGAGCGCGCCGTGGCGTCGTCCCAGCGCAAGTGCGGTGGCGGCATTTCGCGATGTGTTGCGCGATGCGGGCTACACGGTGACGGTACGCGCCACCCGTGGCAGCGATATAGCCGCTGCCTGTGGCCAGCTGCGCGGCAAAGTCCCCCAGCGGCGGGAGTTGCGGGCGTGAAGTGCAGCATACCGCCTCCACAACGGCGTTTGAGCCGCCAAATACATATCGGCAAGGTGCCGGTCGGTGGCGATGCGCCGATCTCGGTGCAGACGATGACCAATACGGACACCTGTGATGTTGAGGCTACGGTGGCACAGTTGCAACGTATTGAGAAGGCCGGTGCCGATATCGCTCGCATCTCAGTGCCAGATCAAGAGGCCGCGAAGGCTTTTAGCCTAATCCGTGCCCGCGTCGAACTGCCGTTGGTAGCCGACATTCACTTCGATTATCGTATCGCGCTGGCGGTACTCGAAGGCGGGGTGGATTGCCTGCGTTTAAATCCAGGCAATATCGGGCGCCTGCCGCATATCCGCAGTGTGGTCGATGCCGCCCGTGAGCGCTCTGTACCGTTGCGCATCGGAGTCAATGCGGGGTCACTGGAGCGCGACATCCTGCACAGCCACGGTGCCCCAAGTGCTACGGCGATGGTGGAATCGGCACTGCGCCATGTTGCCATTCTTGAGCGGCTCGATTACGCCAACTTCAAGATCAGTGTCAAATCTTCAGATCCACGCATGGCCATAGCTGCCTACCGTCAATTGGCACAGAGAGTCGAGCAACCCTTGCACTTAGGTATCACCGAAGCGGGCGGCAGTTTGTCTGGCACGGTGAAATCTGCTGTTGGCCTCGGGGTGTTACTGCTTGAAGGAATTGGCGATACTCTGCGTGTCTCGCTGGCCGCCCCGCCCGAGGAGGAGGTGCGCGTGGGTTGGGAGTTACTCAAATCGTTGCGGCTCAGAAGTCGTGGGATCAATCTCATCGCCTGCCCGGGCTGCGCCCGCCAAAACTTTGATGTGATTGAGGTGGTGGCCGAGCTAGAGCAGCGACTCGGCGATGTCGTTCAGGATATGGATGTGGCGGTGATCGGCTGTCATGTCAATGGGCCAGGCGAGTCGCGAACTGCCCATATCGGCTTGACGGGGGCATCGCCAGAGAGCTTGGTGTTTATTGATGGTCAAAAACATAGCAAAATCGCTACCGATGGGATTGTTACTGTGATGGAGTCGCTGGTGCGGGATCGCGCTGAGCGCCTACTGTCGGACGACATTTAAGGGCGCCATGGGCACCAGCGGAGATTTCCAAAATCTGCGTGGCATTGCCGATTGCCTACCCGCGGCAACACTGACTCGGCGGCACCTCGAACAGTTGGCCTGTGAGCTATTAGAAGGAGCGGGTTATGCCGAGATACGCCTGCCATTGCTAGAAGATGTCAATCTGTTCCAGCGCTCTTTAGGCGCTGGTGATGACATTGTTATGAAGGAGATCTACCATTGTTTTGGCAGTTCCGCCGCCGAGCGGGAGCGCAATGGGGGAATGGGAGTGGCGGAGCGCGGTGCTTGCCTGCGTCCAGAAGGAACGGCTCCCTGTGTGCGCGCCGCGCTACAGCACGGTCTGCTACGCAGTGGGGCGAAGCAGCGCCTGTGGTATGGCGGGGCGATGTTTAGACACGAGCGCCCCCAGCGCGGGCGTGAGCGGCAATTCCACCAGATCGGTGCCGAGGTCTTTGGTTTCGCCGGTCCGGATATAGATGCTGAACTGATCGCGTTGGGAACACATTTGTGGCAACGGCTAGGCATTGCCAATCAGCTCAGCCTGCGTCTGAACTCGTTGGGCGATGCGGCGGATCGGAGTCGCTACAGTGCGGCGCTGAGCAATTTCCTGCGCGGCCATCTCTCCCAGCTGCCTCCCGATGACCAGCTCCGCTTAGAACGCAGCCCACTGCGTGTTTTGGACAGCAAAGAGGAAGCCACGCGCGCACTGTTGACTGAGGCTCCGTTGATCTCAGATTATGTCGGAGAGCAGGCGCATGTACACTTCTGTGAACTTCGGGAGATTTTGGCGGCGATGGATATTGATTGTCAGTTGGATCCGCGTCTAGTGCGCGGCTTGGATTACTACAACCGCACAGTATTTGAGTGGCAGGCCGATGGTTTGGGGGCGCAAAACGCTGTGGCGGCCGGTGGGCGTTACGATACTCTAGTAACGCAGCTTGGCGGGTCGGATACGCCAGCGGCGGGCTTTGCTCTCGGCGTAGAGCGTTTGGCTTTGCTGGTAACCGATGAGCCATTGCCAGCGCCGCCCGATGCTTATATTGTCTTGGCCAGTGGGCTCGCATCCTGTGCTGCCCAGCTGGCTCAGATGTTGCGTGATGAGCTGCCACAGCTGCGGCTGATACTGCATTGTGGGGGCGGGAGTTTCAAGTCTCAGCTACGCAGAGCCGACCGCAGTGGTGCGGTGTTGGCGTTGCTGTTGGGTGAAGAGGAAGCCGCGCAGCATAATGTGGTGGTCAAGGAATTGCGTCAGCCCGATACCTCCCAGCGCACCCTGTCGTGGGGAGCAGTGTCGGGATTATTGCGCGAGCGCATAGAGGAGCGTATCCATGGCAAATGAGCCGACCTACGATAGTGAATTATGGGATGCTTTGCGCGAGTGGTGGCAACGCTACGGCCTCTCGGTGGTCGTGCTGGGCTCGGTGGCTGCGATTGCTATTGGTGCTTGGCAATGGCGAGAGCGGAGCCATTTGGCATCGGCACAGGAGGCATCGGATGACTATGCCCTGTTGATGGAGCAGGTTGCCGAGTGGGATGCCAATGCAGAGCAGACCGATGACGCTGAGCGCGCTACTCAATTACAGCGCATCACTGAGGCGGCTGATACCCTGCGCGACAACTATCCCGACAGTTACTACGCCCACTATGCACAATTGCTTAAAGTGCGATTTCTCGTGCAGGGTGGTGAGTTGTCGGTCGCCTTGGCGTTGCTGGATACGCTGTCATTGCAAGTAGCGCAAGACAGTGATCTACAAGAGTTGCTGATCATGCGTCGCGCACGGTTGTTGGAAGCGCTCGGACGTTTCAAGGAGGCAGAGCAGCTGTTGCAGAGCAGTCCCCAGACCATCTATCCCCAAGAGCACCAAGCGCTACTTGGTGATATATTGCGTCGCCAAGGGCGTTATGAAGAGTCTATGCGCGCTTATACTGGCGCAGTGCGCCTCTATCAAGCGGCGGAACGTGGCGATGACATCCCGGTCAGTTTGCGTCTGCACATGGAAGCGCTGAGTAGCTTGATCGCCGCTCTACCACCGTCGAGCACCGGTACCAGTGCAATCGATTTCACCGCCATTCCCCTCACTCCTGAATAATGCCTGCACTCGGCTTGGTGCTGCTCTTATTACTAACCGGTTGCGGGTTGTTGCCCGGGGCACAGTCACAACCTGAGCCCCTGCCGGAGTTCACCCCACAATTAGAGGTGGAGCTGTTGTGGCGACGCAAGGTGGGCAACGGCCAGCCTCGTGATACTCGTTTGCAACCCGTGCTACATGGCGAAGTACTCTATATCGCTGCGGCCAATGGTGTGGTTGAAGCACTGCGTAGCGATGATGGTCAGACACTGTGGACAGCGCGCCCCCTGTCGTCGCTTAGCGGCGGGGTCGGGGTGGGGGCTGGCTTGGTATTGGTGGGTGACTCACGCGGTGCATTGGTGGCCTTGTCGGCTGTAGATGGTTCACTACTCTGGCAACGCCAATTGGGATCGGCGTTGCTGAGCGCACCAGCCGTTGCCGATGGATTGGTTGTGGTCAGCACGGCGGAGGAGCGTCTACACGCGCTGGAGGCTGATGACGGCACACCGCGCTGGACTTATCGCGTTCGCAATGCATTGTTGGGTCTGCGTGGCAACACCACGCCATTGCTCGTAGAGGATGTCGTGTTGGGAGGATTCACTGATGCCCGTGTGCTGTCGTTGGATCAGGCAAGCGGTGCGTTGCGTTGGGAGTTGCAGATCGATGATCCCTCTGGCTCGACCCCTGTGGCGCGGTTGCGCGATGTTGATGGCGCACTGCTGTTGGATGGTGGCTCGCTATATGCCTGTGCCTATCAAGGTGTGGTCGCCGCCATCGACTGGCAGCGTGGGCAGTTGCTCTGGGCGCAACCGCTGGCCGCGCTACACGGCCCGG
>JABABF010000037.1 GCA_014238345.1 Gammaproteobacteria bacterium | reverse complement strand
CGTTCATTGCGATGGTCTTGGATCAGCGCCCCCAATTTGGGGGATACTGGACGCTTGTGCAGTAGTACGATGAAAACAGCCACCACTGGATGCGCCGCCACGGTCGCATCATGGTTGCTGGAGCGGCGATGAACACGGTGAGGTCATGCTAGATCACCCGAAGGGCTCCGGCGACCGCTTGTGGGGAGTACGTCCAGTCGGCAAAGGCGAACCTCCCCAGTATTCACAGTACCAGCTCCATGCAGGGTATGCGGCACTACTGCCCGATGCAAATCAACGACCACGCCATCCTACTCTACCTGCAATGAGCACCATAACAGCACGCACAAATTGTAAGAATCTGTGCGCGTCTGGGCCAACCCGAGCAAAGAGCCCGAGCCACTCGGCCACCTCCAAACATAATCGCCGCCCCGACTCTGACAAAAGCGCCCTTGAAGAGGGGCTACCACGGTTTCCAGACGCGTCCGGGGATGCCATTGAGATCCGTGCTGAATTTCTGGAGCCGCTCTATGACATGGTGGGCGCTGGCTACGGTTTAGAATAAAGACAGGTGCCACGGCATGTATCAAGGCAAAGAGGTGGTGCGACACTTCAGCTTGAAAAAACATGGAGCGCTACCGCAATCGTAAGTCGCCCGCTTCACTACAGACAGTGGCGATGTCGTCTACGGTCTGTTCAAATATAGATCCCTCGCCCCCTTCTCTCACTATGACCTCAAAAAATAGCACCTCAACAGCGTATGCCATAGAGGCTGTGCTATGGGATTTTGGCGGGGTCTTCACACTGTCGCCTTTCTCAATGCTGGCTGGTTACGCAAAATCTGTCGACATGGATCCCATGCTAGTGGGTAGCACTATGTTCGGCGACTACTACCAAGATACTGACCACCCATGGCACCGCCTTGAGCGCGGTGAAATCTCCATGGAGGTAGCTCGGGAGAAAATTATCGCGCTGGGACGCAAGTTGGGTTTACCCCGCGACTTAGATCTCTACGAGGCCTTTGGCTCCTTCCCCTCCGATGGAGGCTTGCGCACGCAGTTTGTCCAGCGCGCTCAACAACTGCGCACTGCGGGCTACCAACTGGCCATCGTCACCAATAATATCGCCGAGTATCGCGACGGCTGGCGCGCTCTGTTGCCCTATCCGGTAGACGAAGTCTTCCACACCGTTATCGACTCCTCGGTTGAGGGCATCCGCAAGCCAAACCCAGCGATCTTCCATCTCGCCTTGGAGCGGCTCGGCAGCATCGCGCCAGAGCGGAGTATCTTTCTCGACGATTTTGACGGCAACACCCAAGCCGCAGCGGCTCTCGGCCTGCACACTGTGCTGGTCGGCGAAGATGATGCCGCCGCGCTTGCCGAACTTGATGCCCTGCTGGCGGAGCGCAGCTTTTGAACAACCCGACACAGTCGCCAGAGCTGCTGGCCAACAGCGAGCCACAATTGCGTCGCTCGGCACTTTTTGTCCCCGGTGATAACCCCCGCGCACTGGCACGGGCTCCGTCACTGCTGGCCGATGTGTTGATCTATGATCTAGAAGATGCGGTAGCTCCCGAGGCCAAGGATGCGGCACGACAGTCGGTAATACAAGCGCTGGCACAGGCACATGAGAGCGGGCAAGGGCGCATCGAGTACGTCGTACGCATCAACGGTGAAGATACGCCTTGGTGGCGTGATGATTTGGTGATTGCCGCAACTGCAGACGGTGTGTTGTTGCCCAAGGTGGAATCCGCCGATGTCCTGCAGCGTACTGCCACAGCACTAAGCGATTTGGGGATCAAAGCCGCCCCTCTATGGGTCATGTTGGAGACGCCGTCGGGCATCATGGCCGCGGGAGAGATCGCGGCGGCTGGCGCAGCAGTGCTGGTTATAGGCACCTCGGATTTAGGGCGCGCATTGCGCGTTGCTCCAACGCCTGAGCGCGCTGGACTGCAACTCGCACTGCAACAATGTGTGCTGGCAGCTCGTGTCCACGGCATTGATGCCCTTGATGGAGTCCACCTCAATCTGCACGATGAAGCGGGTCTGCGCGCGGTCTGTGCACAGGGGCGCGCACTGGGTTTTGATGGTAAAACCCTCATTCATCCAGCGCAAATCGAAGCGGCCAACACCTGCTTTGCGCCGACAACAGCCGAGTGCGAGGCCTCGACAAGGCTACTTGAAAGCTGGCAACAGGCTCGCCGCCAAGGACGCAGTGTCGCAGTTTGCGACGGACAGCTGGTCGAGGCCTTACACGCAATGGAGGCACAGCGCCTGCTGGCACTGGCTCGCCACGCCGCAATGCACAGCCCCCCATCGCCATGAGTAAATCCTACTCCACTATCATTGGCAGTTCAGTCGTTGCCGACAATCCATTGACACGCCACCATGCACCACCACAGCCAAGCGACGATAGCGGCATGAGTACTGCCATACGCAACAACAACCCTGAGACCATTGACAGCAACGTACTCACGGCACAGCCTATGGGACGACGCGATCTGTTACTACGGCTCGCACTGGCGGTCGCCGGAGCGGCGGCGTTGCCCTCTTGCGCCACCGCCCTACCACCACTGCGTACGCTACTAAGCAGCTCAACCAAGCGTGATTCATCCGATCAACTGCTGGACTTCAACGAATATCGCCGCCATGATGCCGTATCGCTAGCGGCCATGGTGCGGCGTGGAGAAGTCACGCCGCTGACTTTGCTGGAAATCGCCATCGCCCGTGCTGAAGAAGTCGATGCCGCCCTGAACTTCATGACTGTACCGCTCTACGACCGCGCCCGCAAAGTGTTGGCAAAGCACACCCCCACCGGACCACTCGGCGGCATCCCCTTCCTACTTAAAGACCTGAGCGTGGACTTACAAGGCACTATCACCACCAGAGGCTCGCGGCTGTTCCGCGACTCGGTCGCTACACAAACCAGCACGGTGGTGCATCGCTACCAAGATGCCGGACTGGTGATCTTCGGCAAAACCGCCTCGCCAGAATTTGGCGGCTCGGTCACCACCGAGCCGATATTGCACGGCCCAACCCGCAACCCATGGAATCACAATCTCAGCACGGGAGGCTCCTCTGGAGGGTCAGCGGTTGCCGTGGCAACCGGAGTGGTTCCCGTGGCACACGGCACCGATGGCGGCGGGTCAATCCGCATCCCAGCATCTGCCTGCGGGCTGTTCGGGCTGAAGCCAAGCCGCGGGCGCCTCCCCACCGGACCTGCACACATGGAGTTCACTGCGGGTTTCTCCACCAGCCATGTGCTGAGCCGCACCGTGCGCGACAGCGCCGCTCTGCTTGATGCCACCCATGGCTCCGAACCCGGTGCCACCTATCACATCACCCCACCACCCAGATCCTATCTGGCAGAGACGCGCCGTGCGCCCGGTCGCCTGCGCATTGCCGTAGTGCGTGCGCCGCCCTATCCGATGGAGCTGCATCGGGACTGTGAAGATGCACTAGAAGATGCCATCACACTGTGTAGCAAGTTGCGCCACCGACTTGTGGAAACGCGCATGCCCAACGGTCGGCTTGAGGACATCATGATCGGCTTTGGGGTGGTCAACTCAAGCCACTGGGCGACAGTTTTTCAGTCCCACGAAAACCGCTTCGGAAAAGTAGCTAATCCGTCCCGCCTATTAGAGGACATCACTTGGAATAGCATCGTCGGTGGGCGCCGTATCACCGCTACCTACTACCTCAATGCACTGGCTTCGCTACGGCAGTTCGGGCGGCGACTGGCACAGCATTTCAGTGATTTCGATGTGATCTTGGGCCCGACCCTCGGCCTGCCACCAGCCAAGATCGGTACGATTGGAAAACAGAAGACCCAAGACGAACTATTACACGCCGTGTTGCCCTATGCCGCCTTTACCAATTTGTACAACATATCAGGTCAACCCGCTATGTCGGTGCCCTTGTACTGGAATGCACAGCAAGTGCCTATCGGGGTGATGTTTGCCGCACATATGAACGATGAAAGCACCCTGTTCCGCCTTGCTGGACAGCTAGAGCGAGAGCGGCCATGGGCACATCACTACCCACCAGATTGGAGTTAAACGCTCTACTCAGTCCTGATCGTCCAGCAAACAGTCGCGCGCCTGATTGATCATTGAAGCCAAATAGCTGTTGCCGCCTCGGTCGGGGTGCATACGTTGCACCAAGCGGCGATGGGCAGCGAGAACGGCCTCTCGGTCGGCTTCCACTTCCACACCAAGAACCGCTCGCGCTTGCTCTAGGCTCATGGTGGAGCGTGGCGGTGGCACACCATCATTGCCAGGGGTTGCTCCAGGGGTCTGCCTATCGGGATGCGCGTAAGCGATATAACTCTGCAACAGCAAGGCTGCCGACTGATCTTCACGCTGACACTGCTCCAACAGCTCAAGTAATTCATCCTCGCTCAGTTCTGCGAGGGAACGACCAGCAAATGCCCCAGTCAGCACCTGCCCTGCCATGCGACCAGTGAGTGGATCGAATGTCACTGCCAACACCTTCGTGCGAAATTGTGCTCGTGCCCCTCCACCCAAGCGCCGCCGCCATAGGGCGGGCAGTGCCGCAAGCAACTGTGGGGCAAACACCCACACAAGGCGCTTGAGCAACGCCAGCGCTCCCAGAGCTACCACGCTGACCCAATGGGCGCGCCCCGTTGCCACCAGCGCCGCTAAAATCACTACCGACAGTGCCAACAGTGCCGGCCACGCACCATAGCGGCGATACAGACGAGACAAAATACTGCCCGCGAACGCCGCCAAAGCCGCCAGCAAAAGGATCTGGATCATGGCAATGCAATTCTTCGACTAAGCGGGCAAGACAGCCGTGTCACCAACAGACGTAGGCTAACACAGCTGAGTGACCATTGAGCAGAGCCATCAACGAAGCCATGTGTGTGACCTGATGAGCTGGCCACCACTAGCCGTTAGCCCCACTGGAAACTCTTGAGCATCTACACACACCATACGCTGTCATTGACCTGTACCGCTGGTGTTGTAATGCGCAATCAGCCAAATCCAGACACCCTCTTACTGTTACTTCAGAGCTATTGGCACGACTGTGCTAAGCAAATCGAGTACACAGTGGTCATGGTTCGCGTAGCACATACTCCCCTTGAATCAGTGGAAAACGCATCCCCCAACGAACCAGCTTTTGATATAACCAAATATATGCCGCGCACATGAGGTGCTAAGTTCATCCTCCACCAGACCCAAACTATCAGTAGCACAAAATACTTGCTAAAACCCCTGCATCTGACGGCACTCTATGGTAGCACGGCGTGCCACACGGGTATTGCGTAGCCCGATAAGCCGCGATTGCGCATCAGGCTCCCCGATGTTGTAGTGGTACAGTACGCGGCGGATAAAAACTAGATGGATGACTTCTGCCAACTTAAACGACATGTCCACATTTCCGCAATTAAAGGCACTTCATCCCCAACAAATAGCAAGCGGCGTACCGGCTGACTCGTGCGCTATACGCGCAACATCCGCAGTTCAAACGGCGTTTTGGCACACCGCTTCAACAGCATCTAATTGACAGTATGCTGGCAGCTTCCTCGGTGGGGGAACTCGCCTTAATCGCTCGCCCTTCGCTGTAATACCATACCGCCTCTCAAACCAACCCAATAGCTGACGCAAGCGATATGCGCCGCGCACTGTCGGCTCTTTAGAGGCCACAAAAAAGCGCAACAATGCAAACCACCGGCGCAAGCCTCG
>JABABF010000036.1 GCA_014238345.1 Gammaproteobacteria bacterium | reverse complement strand
AAGATCCGTCGGATCTTACTCGCTCAAGGCCAGACAGTGGGGCGCTATCGAGTGGCCCGATTGATGCGTGCCCTGAGATTGCGGGGTCGCCCTTATCCACGAAAGAACCCCCCCCAAGCCCGGGGAACCCATTCGAGCGCCAAGAATCTCCTGAATCAGGAGGTTCAAGCCCCCGCCCCCCATCAACGCTGGGTTTCGGACATCACTGATATCCGCACGGGGGAAGGCTGGCTCTACCTGGCGGCCATTAGGGACCTCTACTCCCGGAGGATGGTCACTGGGTCAACGGCTCACTACCTCCTTGGCCATCCAGGCGTTTGAGAGGGCCCGACAACGGCGCCGTCCCCCACCCGGGCTGCTCTATCATTCCGACCGCGGAAGCCAATACACCCGCCACGCTTTTCAATCGCTGCGGCGTCAACACGGGGTCCAACGCTCTCTGAGTGCGAAAGGGAATGGCTTCGATAATGCGGCGATGGAAAGCTTCTTCGCTTGGCTCAAACGTGAACGAGTCTACCGCCAACGGCATCTCACCAGGAAACCGGCCCGAACCGACATTTTTGATGACATCGAACGGTTCTATAACCGTCAACGACCTCACCCTTTCACTGGAGGACTCAGCCCATTAGAATTCGAAATTGGCTCTTAACTCAACCGTCCACTTTTTCAGGGCAATACCATGCGCGCAGGGCAGGGTATTTTCTCGGCCTACTGACCGATCAAGCCCCCCCCACGCCCGCTGATGACTGACCTGTATGCGGCGGGCGTGCAGGTCCTTTGGGAGGTTTCATGAGCAGCACATCGGAACAGATACATGCCTGGCGCGGCTCGACAGTCCTAACCTATGGCTTTCGTCCGTTCTTCTTCGGGGCTGCGGTGTGGATGACCATAGCCATGGTGCTTTGGGGGCTAATGCTGTCGGGTAGGCTGACCTTGCCGACGGCTTTTGACCCGGTTTCATGGCACGCTCATGAGTTCCTGTTCGGCTATCTCTCTGCCATCGTCGCGGGCTTTCTGCTAACGGCGGTGCCAAACTGGACAGGGCGGCTGCCGATTGTCGGTTGGCCGTTGGGGGGTCTTTTTGCGCTGTGGTTAGCGGGCCGCGTCGCAGTGGTGATATCGCTCACTCTGCCTCCGCTCGCAGTGGCGATCGTGGATCTCGCCCTGCCTGTGATCTTGGGACTCGTGATCGCACGCGAAATTGTGAAAGCCAGGAACTGGCGCAACCTCATCGTGCTGGGTATGTTTGCTATCTTTAGTCTTGGCAATGCCCTGTTTCATTGGGAGGCCGCAACCGGTACCTACGCCGCACAGGGCTACGGGCAGCGCCTTGGCCTTGGCGCCGGAGTGATGATGATCGCGGTGATCGGCGGGCGGATCGTGCCGTCGTTCACACGAAACTGGCTAGTCAAGCGCGGCGGCGGGCGACTGCCGACGCCACCAATGCAGCGGTTCGACAAGGCGGCGCTTTTGGCACTGTTAGCGGCGCTTGTGCTCTGGGTCGTAGTGCCCGATCACCCGGTAACCGGCACGGTGCTTCTACTGGCCGGGGTTGTGCACACTGTCCGGCTGGCACGGTGGGTGGGATATCAGACGGGCCCGGAACCGTTGGTTGCGGTTCTGCACGCCGCATATGCCTTTCTGCCATTGGGATCGCTAGCGATTGGGGCAGAGATCCTCTGGCCCGGCAGTTTCGGCACGGCAGCAGCGCAGCACCTGTGGCTGGCCGGGTGCATCGGGTTGATGACTCTGGCGATGAGTACCCGCGCCACCCTTGGCCATACCGGCCAGGCCCTCACGGCGTCGCGGGCGACGGTCGGTATCTATGTCGCTGTAGTGGGCTCAGTTCTGTCGCGTGTCGCCGCCGGTCTGTGGCCCTCCGAAGCGGGCTGGCTGCATGGGCTCGCGGGACTTAGTTGGGTCATGGCCTTCGGTGGGTTCGCTGTGGTTTATGGCCCTCTGCTGCTACGCCTACCGGCGGATAAGCAGCTCGGAGGATAGAGGTCTCCGCTATGGGTTGGCTGGAATTTACTTTGGCTTGGCCGCTTTCTTCCTGACCCATTCGCTGCCGCTGCGCCCTTCGTTACACCCATAGCTTCAGGCGCGGCTGGGACGACGCGGATTCGCAGTGGAGTGACCTATTCAGCGCTGTCGCTTGCTGTTCTAGGTTGGCTATCGGCGCGCGGCATGACAAATTTTTCCAATTCATTTACCCTTGTCCCGTCATCTTCCCGCTTTTCGGTTACAGATAAAATTTCCGGGGCTGCAAGTCTGATCGCGATCCCGAAACGTGGTTTTCTACGGCCATTT
>JABABF010000035.1 GCA_014238345.1 Gammaproteobacteria bacterium | reverse complement strand
TTCGTCCCAGGCTTCAATGCCTCCGCGCTCAATGCACACAGCAGCGTGCTCCAACAACTCTGGAGTGCGCGGGTGCAAGCTGCCGTCGTCACGGTGCACATACAGCGGCATCGGCACTCCCCAAGTGCGTTGGCGCGAGACGCACCAATCAGGTCGCCCAGTGAGCATTGCCACCATGCGTGCAGCACCGCTGTCCGGTACCCAACGCACTGTGTCCACCGCCGCCAAGGCACATTTCCGCAAGTCGCCGTGCTCCATGCCAATAAACCACTGCGGCGTGGTGCGAAACAGCAGTGGTGACTTGTGCCGCCAGCAGTGCGGGTAACTGTTCTCAAGCGGCTCGGTGGCGAGCAAAGCGCCTCTCTCGCTCAACAGGGCAATGACCGCAGGACTGGCATCGTCAATCGACAGGCCGCCGACATGCGGGGTATCCGGCGCGAAGCAACCCTCATCATCAACTAGCTGATCCACTGCAAGAGCGTGCCGTTGACCGACCTGATAGTCATCCATGCCATGCGCGGGAGCAGTGTGCACCGCGCCAGTGCCTGCCTCGGCGGTCACATGGTCACCGAGGATGATCGGCACTTCGCGCTCTAGGAAAGGATGGCGCAACACCAAGCCCGCCAGCACAGCTCCCTGCACCGTAGCCAGCACACGCTGGGCGCTGGCACCGTAGCGCTCCAGCGCCGCTGCCGCCAAGTCAGTGGCCAAGAGTAGCAGTACGCTCTCACCGCCCAGTGTGTCTGCGACAAGCTGGTATTCCAGCTGCGGGTGCAATGCCACAGCTCGGTTGGCGGGCAAAGTCCACGGTGTTGTCGTCCATATCGGCACGGCCACCGTCACCGCATCCTCCCCGACCACACCGCAGCGCTGTAGCAACTCGTCCGCAGCCACCGCCACAAAAAGCACATCAATAGCTGTGGCGAGATGGGGGGCGTACTCCACTTCGGCTTCGGCCAGTGCCGAGCGGCAATCGCGGCACCAGTAGACTGGCTTCTCGCCGCGAAACAGGTAACCGCCCGCGATGATGCGACCTAAGGCACGGACAATCCCGGCCTCAACAGCGGGCTCCATGGTCAGGTAGGGCTTCTGCCAATCGCCGATCACGCCAAGGCGGCGGAAATCCTCGCGTTGCTGCTCCAGCTGACGACGGGCATAATCGCGGCATCGACGGCGAAAATCCTGCCCTCCCGCACCACCTTTATCAGTGCGCTCCACCTCCAATTCCACCGGCAAGCCATGGCAGTCCCAACCCGGCACATAGGGAGCATCCAGTCCATCGAGGCTCTTGGCTTTGACAATGATGTCTTTGAGGATTTTGTTAACAGCATGGCCGATGTGAATAGCCCCATTGGCATAGGGTGGGCCATCGTGCAAGACGAAGCGCTCACGCCCGGCTCGTGCCTCGCGCAGACGGCGGTAGAGATCGAGTGCCTCCCAATGCGCCAGCTGTTGCGGCTCGCGCTCTGACAACCGACCGCGCATCGGAAAATAGGTGCGAGGCAGGTTCAGCGTGGCACGATAATCTGTCACGACTCGCCCCGACCAAAGTAGGCGCGACAACTCGCTATGTCGGTGTGGATCTGCTTGCTAAGTCCCTCCAGTGATGGAAAGTGTCGCTCAGAGCGCAATCGGTGCCGGAATACCACTTCGATTTCCTTCCCATAGAACAATGCTGAATAATCTAGCACATGCACTTCAAGTACCGGATCTTCGCGGTCACCTAGTGTCGGACGCAGACCGACATTGGCGACACCAGGAAGCCGCTCGGTGCCATTGAGCCCACCGACCTCAACAGCGTAGACCCCCGCCATCGCTGCACGGCGACGATGTAGCGATAAGTTGGCGGTGGGGACACCGAGCTGGGTTCCCAAACGACGGCCATAGATGACCCTGCCTCGCATCGAATAGGGACGCCCCATCAAGCGCTCCGCCAGCACAAAATCCTGAGCCTTGAGTGCCTCGCGAAGCCGTGTGCTACTGATACGCGCACCATCGCAGGGCACTGTGTCGGTACTGGAAACAGTGAAATTGTGCCGGCGGGCATAGCGTCGGAGTAGATCGATATCACCCGCCTGCTCATGACCAAAACGCAAATCGTCACCAACCACCATATGGCGTACCCCGAGTTGACCTACAAAAACCCGCTCAATAAAATCGCCAGCTTCAATCCGGCTGACTGCAGCATTGAAGCGCACACATAACAAGCGCTCCAATCCAAGTGATGCCAACACATGGCATTTTTCGCGCAAGGTGGTGATGCGCGGTGGTGCCTCGTGCGACTTGAAAAACTCTCTCGGTAGTGGCTCCAGCGTGATCACCAAGCTCGGCAATGAGCGCTCGGCACCGATTCGCAACAGATGTGATAACACAGCTTGGTGCCCCAAGTGTACGCCGTCAAAAGCGCCAATAGTCGCCACACAGCCACGATGCTGTGCCTTGAGCCTAGCGAGACCGCCGATGAATTCCATCTGCACCAAGACCGACCAAGACCGACCGACAAAAATGCGCCCTCACCATGATTATAAAGGCTGACTGGCTACGCCTTGAGAATAGGCGAGCATGCCGTGTTGGAGTTATCTCCCTCAAGGCCCCTCTCCTCACCTAGCACCGAGTAAAACAACTGCCATGACAAACCGCCACAAAATACTCTCACGACTGATTAGGCATCACGCCACGCGGCAAAGCGCTCACCGCTGAGCCACAGCGCAACAAAATAGCTAATCAGCCCAGCAGCGCAGCTCAGCGCCAACCACAGCCCGCGCTGCAGCCCCTCAAGTGCCTCCCAATTGATGCCCACCGCGCCGAGCGCAGCCAGTGCCAACAGCATCGCCAACGTGGCTGGCAACGCACGCCACGCGCGACGACCGTAGTGTGCCAATGGCAGCTCACACCACCCAGTGCGATAGAGCGCTAGGGCGAGCCACAGGGCATGTAGCCACGCCACCACACTGCCACTGATCATAAAACCCATATAGCCAATGCCACTGCGGCGCTCCAGCCACAGCACCAGCACCACCTTGAGCAGTAGCGCCAACGGGAGCAAGCCAAGACCGATACGCAACGGGGTGCGCGTATCGCCGACACCCAGAAAAGCACTGTTAAGTATTACGGCCAGCACCAAGGCTGGCACGCCGAAGGCCGCCGCCGCCACGCCAAGGCTTATGGCGACAGCATCCGCTGGCTCAAAATGCCCGTACTGGAACAACGTAAAGGTGATCGGCTCGGCTAAACAATAGAGCGCAGCGCCCGCTGGCAAGCCAATAAACCAAGCGGCCAGCGCAGCGCGCAACAGCACATCACCGTAACCCCGATGATCGTTGCGGGCGTGGTGACGAGCCAGCTCTGGTAACAACACCACCGACAGGGCGACACCAATCAACCCCGGCACCAGCAACGACAGCCGAGTGGCATAGCTGACCCACGACAGTCCCCCGATAGGCAAGAAGGAAGCAATGACATTGTTCAGCGGGATATGTATCTGTAATAGTAGCACCGTCAACAACGCTGGGGCGGCGATACGCAGTGTGGTTGCCGGCTCGCCAGCGGGTGGAGCGGTAAAACGGGGTAGCAGTGCGCTACGGCGCAGGAACCACAGTTGCGCCACCAGTTGGAGTAGCCCAGCCAATGGCACCGCCCAAGCCAATAAGATCACATCCGGCTCATCGCCACCAGTGGCGGCGGCGAGCAACACAAAGATAAAACCAATATTGAACAGTAGCGCAGCACTAGCGGGGGGCAAAAAATGGCGACAGGCATTCTGTGCGGCGGCCGCCAAACCAAGTACCAATAGCGGCCATAGGTAGAGCATCGCACCCTGTAGTAGCGGTGTGACCACCGCCATACGCTCTGTGTTGGCTACAAATCCAGGGGCGAATAGCTGGACTAGACCCGTGCCAAATGTAGCCCCCAAAAGGCTGATTGGAAGGAAAATACTACTCCACAGCACCAACCGCCCGAATAGGGCGCGCATCGGCACCGTGCCCAGTGTGGTACGTAGCCGAGTGAAAGAGGCGACGAGACTCTGCGCCAGATTACCTTCAAGGAAAATACCGCGTAGCATCTGAGCCAGCGATAGACAGATAAACAGAGCATCGGTAACAACACTGACACCAAGCAGTACAGCAATCAGTACATCGCGTAATAGACCTAACAGGCGCGAAGCACCCAACAGCGAGCCGACCAAGAAGCTGTTGCGAAAAAAAAC
>JABABF010000034.1 GCA_014238345.1 Gammaproteobacteria bacterium | reverse complement strand
TATTTTGCAAAAAAATTAATATCACGAATTAAGGACTTTAAAAAAGTTTTAGATAAAGATATTAAAAAATTAGAGGGTGAAAATGATTAATAAAAATTTAAAAAACATTAAAGCAATATTAAAAGAGATGGAAGAAAATATAATTTATTTTGAAATAAAAGCAAAATCAAAATTTGAATTATTAGAAGATTTAGAAAATGAAAATTATATTATTGAATTAATTATAATTGATATAAAAGCGAAAATTTATAAAGATTTGGAAGCGGCAGAAAATGATAAATAATATCACTAATGGACAATATAAAAAATTTTATTGTAAAAAATGTTGTTATAAGCATACATTTAATAATAAAATATATAGCTGATACAATAAAAATTGTAAAATAACAATAGTTAAAGGGGGTAAATATGAATAAAAAAATTAATGAAACGAATTTAATAGAAAAAATAATGGAAAACAATAATTGATGAGAAAGTTTTGTTTGTAATTGTGATGAACTACTTGCTAATGAAGCAAAAAGTTATTTAGATAGTTTAGACAAAAAAGAATTATTGGAAATTGTTAAAGATTGAAAAATAAAATTATAATTTAATTTAAAAAGCGGTGGTAGGACGGAAAATTAATGTGATCTTAATAAGGTGAAAATCTTAAAAAGATATTAAGGAATAAAAATGAATAAATTAAAAAAATATTTTCAAGCTAGAAAAGAAGCAAGAAAAAAAATTAAAAAATCTTTGAAAAATTTTAAATATCTTAAAAATCAAAAAAAACAATTAAAAATGTATTATAAAAATGAAAATAAAACTTTAAAAGAAATGATCAAAAGTGAAAAACATAACTTAAAAAGAAAAAGAAAATTTTTTTATGCTAATTATTTTAACTTTATTGGATTTATTTTTTGACTAATCATTATCATTATATTTTTTAGTATTTTATTTTATTGTTGTTATGTATTTTTTTATAATTAAATTTTATTTTGTATAAATTAATCCACTAATTTATAAATTTTATGGTAAAATAAATTATATTTAACAATTAAGGAGTTAATATGAATAAAAAAGAAAAAATACAAAAAATTAAAAGAGATATTAAAAAAATTAATAATCTTTATGAATTTAACGATAAGGAAGGAATGAAAGATAATAATGTTGATGATTTTTTAGGCTTTATGGATTTTCTTAATATTGAAGGACTTATTAAAAATAATATTGGAAATAAAGATTTTTATGAAGTTTGAGATAATGGTTATGATTTATCTATATATACTGATGATGAAATTGAATATAATTTTGACGAATTTGAAATGGAAACATTAAAAGCATATATTGATATCATTAAAATAAACAAAGATATTATTAATGATAATGAAAAATATTTAAAAGAGGATAACAATACTAAAAAAGATATTCAAGAATTTAAAAAAACTATTAAATTATCAAAGTTTATTATTGAAACTTTAACTGAATTTTATAAATTAAATCTTAATGATAATTTTATCCTAGGACCGAATTCTTATCAATATAACTATGGTTATGGATGATGAAAAAATGAATAAGGAAAAAATATAAATAAAGGAATAAAAATGAATAAAAAAGAAATTCAAAAATGAATACTTAAAAATTGTATTAATGAAAATAATTATATTGATTTAAGCGAGTTAAACTTTAAAAATTATAAAGTTGATATGAGC
>JABABF010000033.1 GCA_014238345.1 Gammaproteobacteria bacterium | reverse complement strand
TTGCTGCGATGCGCTGCCCGACCAAAGCGCTGCGCATGGGTTCGCTCAACGCTAGGCGCAGTCCGCTGGCCACGCCCGGCTCGGTGGACAGATACAACAGACGATTGACATCTTCGAGTCGTGCCAGTGCCAGCTCCGAGCCGGGAGCCACCCCGGGAGCCAGCACAGCACGCAGTTGGAAGCGCCGTTGACGGGGCAGCGGGCCAAAGGGTGAAGCCCGTAGTGTGGGGAGCATGATGGTGATCTGATCGCCGGGTTCGGCATGTAGGCGTCGAGCCAGTTGTTGTGATAAGACGAGTCCATAGCTAGCATCGGCTAGTGGCTTTGTTGCCTTGAACTCATCCAACAATATTTCTCCACCCGGCGACACACCGCGCAGCTCGGCGCTCATCACTGCGCCATCGCGGTGGCGCAGTAGTACTTGACGCTGTGTCATGGGGGTAGCAGACACAATATCAGGCATAGCCGAGAGCGTAGCAGCAAGATTTCTCCAGTCCCGTGCGTTGCCGTCGTGGGTCTCAATGCTCAGGTGTGGCAGTGCGTACAGTAAGCGCCGTTGGGTCGATTCAGCCAGTGCCCCCATGACCGACAACACGATGATTAGCACCGCGACTCCCAAAGCCATGGCGCCAAAGGCAGTGGTGGAGACCAGTGAGAGGAAGCGTTCTCGGCGGGCTCCCTTGAATAATCGCCAGGCGATGCAGATAGCTAGTGGTCGAAACATCGCCCCGTGCTCAGCGGCGCTCGCGCCGCTTGCAATGCCCACGCTGCGCGCACAGGCCACAAGCATTGCCACCGCAGGAGCCACTCGGAGGTCGTCCATTGAGCCATAGCCCACTCGCAAGGCCAGAAAAGGCCAACAGAAAAAATAAAAAAGTGATGAATAACAATGACATATTAGTTATGGTGGGCTTAGGAGCTGTGTCATCGCCGGGGTGGCATACTCTTCCCATGTGTCGGTCGCCGAGCGTATGATAAAGAATGCGGCGAGTTCATGTTGCTCGGCCAGCTGCCGCCCGGCATCAGGACCCAGCACATACAGAGCGGTGGCTAGTGCATCTGCTCGCGCCGCACGCTGGGCAATCACGGTGACCGAGGCCAGTGCGTGGCGCACTGGTCGCCCGAGGTGCGGGTTCATGCTGTGTGAATAGCGCTGTCCCTGCCAGAGATAGAAATTGCGGTAATCTCCCGAGGTGGCCACTGCGGCATCATTGATGTTAATGGCGCGCTGCACTGTCCCCGGTGCGGCATCAGGTCGCTCAATGCCGAGTCGCCATGCCTTTCCATTAGCATTTTTTCCCTGTGCGCGCAGTTCCCCGCCGACTTCGACGAGGTAATGCTGCAAACCACGCTCGTACAAGTAATCGGCGACTTGATCCACGGCGTAGCCTTTGGCAATCGCCGAGAGATCAATGTGCAGGGGGCGCTGTTTGCGCAGTGCAGGTGGTTGCGCTCGCCACTCCAAGTACTGATAGCCGAGCGCCTCTCGGGCGCGGCTCAGGGAGGCCGGGGCGGGTGGTTGCCGGGGAGCGGGAGCAGGTGTTGCGCCAAATCCCCACAGCTCGACCAGCTCTCCCACCGTGATGTCAAAGGCTCCCCCACTACTGACAGCGATTTCTTGAGCCAGTGAGACGACTCTCACAGTGGCGCTGGATACCGGGAACCAAGTCGCTACTGCTACGCGATTGAAGCGCGACACCTCGGAATCCTCTAGATAAGTGCTCATCGCCTGTTCAACTTGCACTAGACGCTGCGTTATGCCTAGTGTTAATTCGCTGAGCAAAGCGCTATGAGCTCCTGGTGGAACCACGATGGTGATGTGATAAAAAGTCCCCATTGAGCGGCCATCAATACGCCAAACCTCGGACTTGGTCTCGGAGCAGGAGGCAAGTGTCGCCACTAGAGACAGTAGTGCTAGCCTGCTACATAGCCGCCCGACTCGATCCCATGCGCTCAGTGTGGCGGCTACATCAGCCATACGGTGCTACGCTGTACTCAGCCACCAAAATCGTCAAACAAAATATTCTCGGACTCGACCCCGAGTTCATCGAGCATGGCAATAACTGCCGAGTTCATCAACGGGGGTCCACAGATGTAATATTCGCAGTCCTCTGGTGCGGGGTGGTCGCGCAGATAATTGTCGTACAGTACCTGATGTATAAAGCCGGTGTGTCCACTCCAATGATCCTCTGGCTGTGGTTCTGATAGCGCCACATGGAATTGGAAATTATCGTGTTCTTCGGCGAGTTTTTTGTACTCGTTGTCATAGAACATTTCGCATGAGCTCCGCGCACCATACCAGAAATTTATCTTGCGTTTGCTGTTGAGACGCTTGAGCTGATCAAATAGATGTGAGCGCATTGGTGCCATGCCAGCACCGCCACCGATAAAGATCATTTCCGCATCGCCATCCTTGGCAAAGAACTCACCAAATGGGCCGTAAACCCTCACCTTGTCACCTGGTGTTAGGTTGAATACCCAAGAACTCATAATGCCTGGTGGCAGCTCAGTACGAGGCGGCGGGGTTGCAATGCGGATGTTAAATTTAAGCACTCCCTTTTCATCGGGGTAATTGGCCATAGAGTAAGCGCGGATGGTTTGCTCTTTGACAGTGGAATGAAATTGAAAAAAGTTAAATCTCTCCCAAGCCGGTCGATACTTTGGATCAATATCAAAGTCTGCAAAGCTGAGCTGATGCGGTGGACACTCCAGTTGCACATAGCCACCAGCGCGGAAACCAACCTCTTCACCTGGCGGCAATGTCAAATTTAATTCCTTGATAAAAGTCGCCACATTGGGGCTTGATTCGACACGGCACTCCCAACAGCTAGTGCCAAACACCGATTCTGGAACCTGTATTTTTAGCGACTGCTTAATGGGAACTTGACAGGCCAAGCGCAGTCCTTCTCGCTGCTCTCGGCGAGTGAAGTGGCTTTCTTCCACTGGCAATATCGCCCCACCACCAGACAAAACATGACAGCGACACTGCGCGCAAGTGCCGCCGCCACCGCAGGCAGATGACAGAAAAACTCCCTGCTCTGACAGCGCCTGTAGCAATTTGCCGCCAGTTGGGACAGTCAAACTTTTTTTCTCGTTGATTTCTATTAATACTGCACCACTGTTGACTAGCTGTGACTGCGCCGCCAAGATCAGTGCGACCAAGGCCAGCACGATGCCGGTGAACATTAGCACACCGAGCAAAATTTCCAATATCATCTCCGCTCTCCCCCGCCGTGCTGAGTCTAGAGTGAGATGCCACCGAAGGCCATAAAACCCAGTGACATCAGCCCAACGGTGATGAAAGTAATGCCTAGTCCGCGCAGGCCCTCGGGCACATCACTGTATTTGAGTCGCTCCCGGATACTGGCTAAGGAGACGATAGCCAGTAGCCAGCCGACACCAGCACCGAAGCCATAGACCACGCTCTCAGCGAACAGCAATTGGCGCTCCACCATCAGCAATGTGGCACCGAGAATGGCACAGTTGACGGTGATTAGCGGCAAAAACACACCTAGTGCGTTGTATAGTGTGGGTACATAGCGGTCAAGAAACATCTCCATGATCTGCACCGATGCAGCGATGACACCGATATAGCTGATCAAGCTGAGGAAGCGTAGATCGACCTCCCCCAAGCCAGCCCACGCCAAGGCTCCGGGCACCAGTAGGTAGTGATAGATTAAGTTGTTCAGCGGTACGGTGATTGTGAGTACGACGACCACAGCGATGCCCAGACCTAGTGCCGCCTTGACCTGCTTGGAGATGGCGAGGAAAGTACACATGCCCAAGAAAAAGCTCAGCGCCATGTTCTCAATGAACACGGTGCGCACAAATAAGCTCAAGTAGTGTTCCATCAGCGCGATGGTGCTGTTGCGGCCAACACGAGGGGGCGAGTGTTGGGAGCCAGAGTGTGAGTTGTGGGTTCGATCTGTTCAGTTTTCCAAGTGCGTAGCCCCCAGATCATCAGCCCGATGATAAAGAAAGCACTGGGGGCGAGCAGGAATAGATTGGTTGGGTAGAACCAACCGCCCTCTGTTACTGGCACTAAGACGGTGTACCCAAACAGGGATCCCGAACCGAATAATTCACGCACTGTGCCGACCACCAACAGTAATATGCTGTAGCCGAGGCCGTTGCCGATACCGTCGAGCAAGCTGGGCAACGGTGGATTTTTCATTGCGTAGGCCTCGGCGCGCCCCATGACAATGCAGTTGGTGATGATCAGACCAACGAATACAGACAGCTGTTTGCTGATGTCATAGAAGCTGGCTTTGAGTACTTCATCAACCACGATGACTAGCGATGAGATGATGGTCATCTGCACGATGATGCGGATATTGGATGGAATCCACGCACGGATCAGCGAAACGAAGAAATTTGACAGCCCGGTGACCACTGTCAGTGCAACGCACATGACCACTGTGGGGGCAAGGCTTGTGGTCACTGCCAGTGCCGAACAGATCCCCAAGATTTGTAGCGCGATCGGATTGTTATCAAAAATAGGCTCCAACAGTCGTTGCCGCCATGAAGATTGCATTGCCATCGCCGCTCAGCTCCCAGCCATGCCGTTGCGGTAATTGGCCAAGAACTCACTAAACCCCTGGTTGCCCAGCCAGTAATGCACCAAGTTTTGCACTCCTAGACTGGTCAGCGAGGCACCGCTGAGCCCGTCGACGCGATGGGGATTGCCTGCCGGTCCGATTCCCTTGGATACGAGCAAAGCGACCTCGCAGTTGCGCTCGGTACCCGATAGGCACTCTGGCCGATATAACTTTTTGCCTTGCCATTGAGCCTTCCACGCCGGATTGTCGACTTCGCCACCAAGGCCAGGGGTTTCTCCATGGGCGTAGAAGCTGAGCCCGATGATGCTGTTGGCATCTGCGGCAAGTGCCAAGTAGCCGTAGAGTGTCGACCACAGACCGTAGCCGCGCACGGGCAGGATCAGCGTGTTGGCTCCCGTGTCATCCACTGCTAAATAGACTGGCGCGTAGTGTTCACGGCGTCGTACACGGGCGATGTCTTGCACTGCGGGCACGGTCGTGGAAAGTGCCAAGTCACGCAGAGCTACTAGTGGGTTGTAATCTTGGAGGGAGGTGCCATTGAGAGCGAGCGCAGCTTCTTCCGCTGAGAGGAAATGGCCGCTACGCAAATCTACGAGCCGCAGTTGCACGGATTCAAAGCGCTGGGTCACCGTGGCCGCGTCGACCCGATCCTTGGGCAAGAGCTGGGCGGCACTGAGGATATTGCGTTGGACATCAATGCGGCGGTTCTCTTCCTGTAATGGACGCAATGCGACTGCCGCTACGGACACAATGATGGAGCAGACGGCGCAAATAACGACCGCCGTAGCAATTGTTCGGGCGATACTGTCACGGTGAACAGCTGGCTCAGCCATGGTGTGTACGCCTGCGGATATGAAACTCGGCTACGAAATAGTCTATGAGAGAAGCGAAGCAATTAGCAAATAGGATGGCCAGCATCATCCCTTCAGGGTAGGCGGGGTTGGCGACCCGAATGAGTACGACCATGACACCGATTAGTGCACCATAAATCCAGCGTCCCGCATCGGTGACCGCCGCAGTGACCGGTTCGGTGGCCATAAAGATGAGCCCAAAGGCGTAGCCCCCCAGCACTAGGTGCCAGTACCAGGGCACTGATAGCTGAGAGTCGGGTGCGGCACCCAGAGCAAATAGCCAAGCACTGGCAATGGTGCCGAGCAAGGCACCGGCGACAATGCGCCACGAGGCGATGCCGCTGAACAACAGCACTGCACCGCCGATTAGGATCGCCAAAGTCGAGGTCTCGCCAAAGGAGCCATCAATCTGACCGAGAAAGGCGCTCAGCCAAGTGAACTCGCCACGCAGTCCGGCGATCCCCTCAGCGGCGGCGACCGATAGCGGCGAAGCAGAAGTGTAGCCGTCGACGACGGTCCACACGCTGTCGCCAGACAGCTGCGCCGGATAGGCAAAGTACAGGAAAGCACGCCCACACAGGGCGGGATTCATGAAATTTTTACCAGTACCACCAAAGATTTCTTTGCCTATTACGATGCCAAAACTAATGCCGATGGCAACCTGCCATAGCGGTATGCTGGGGGGGCAGCTGAGGGCGAACAAGATAGAACTCACAAAGAAACCTTCATTGATTTCATGCCGTCTGCGCATGGCGAACAGCACTTCCCAGAAGCCGCCGACAAAAAAGGTGACGAGGTAGATAGGCAAGAACCAAACAGCGCCGTGCAGCAGACAGGACACGATACTGGCTGGATCGTAGGCACTGAGCAGCTCCAGCAATTGATGCCGCCAACCCGATGTCGGTGTTACATTGCCAGCAGCCAACAGAGTATTCGCTCGGTGCCCGACGTTGTACATCCCCCAAAACATAGCGGGGAAAGTAGCCAGCCACACCATGATCATGATGCGCTTGAGGTCGACGCCATCGCGCAGGTGAGAGGCTCCTCGTGTTACTTTGCCGGGGGTGTAGAAGATCGTGTCCACCGCTTCGTACAGCGGTTGCCAAGCCTCCCATCGCCGCCCGGGGCGAAAAGCCTCCCCCCAGCGGTCGAGCATGTTGCGCAGGTGATCCACGTTGCTAGCCCTACCCTTCCCGTTCAATTTGATTCAAGACATCGCGCAGGATGGGGCCATATTCGTGTTTGCCTGAGCAAACATAGCTGCAGAGCGCCAAATCTTCTTCATCCAGCTCCAAGGCTCCCAGACGTTGCACGGTTTCTATATCACCAGCCACTAAATAGCGCAGGAACAGGGTCGGCAAAAAATCCAATGGCATGACTCGCTCGAAGCTTCCAGTTGGCACGATGGCGCGCTCGCTACCATGGGTACTGGTGCCGAGCGGCAGTGGCTGTCTGGCGAAGTGCGACAAATAAATGCCCAGATTGGAGTGCCGGTTGCTACCCGCAGTCAGCCAGCCGAATAATTTGCGCTCGCGCTGTTCGCTCAACACCGATACTTGCAAGTGATGGCGGCCTAAGAACGCCAGAGCCCCTGTTGCGTGGTGCCCTGACAGCACCGAGCCGCTAATAATACGGTGCTCCTCGGTGGTTTGTAGCTGTCCGGTGCAGAGTTCATCCAAGTTGGCTCCCAAGCGTGTGCGAACTAGTCTGGGGCGCAGTAATGGAGGTCCGGCCAGAGAGACCACGCGCTCGACTGGCAATTCCCCACTGGTGAATAGCTGCCCGATAGCGATGACATCTTGGTAGTTCAAGTGCCAGACAGTTTTATGTGAGCGCACTGGATCTAGTAAGTGAATATGGGTGCCGACCAGACCCGCTGGATGCGGTCCAGAAAACTCAGCCACTCGCAGTGCCAATTCTTCGGGTATCGGCAGCTTGGCACCAGGTGCCCGGCACAGAAATAGCGGTGCAGCTGAGATCAGCTGGCGCAACAGTCTCAGGCCATCAACAAAATCTTCGTGCTTAGCAAGAATGAGCGGCATCGGGTCAGCGGCCAGCGGGTTGGTATCTATCGCAGTGATAAAAATCGAATGGGGCAGGCTGTCCGGCGCTGGAACTTTGGAGAATGGACGGGTGCGAAATACGGTCCACAGTCCGCAGAGGAGCAGCTGATCCCGCACTTGGGTTGGGCTGAGCTCGGCCAAGCGCGGGCGCTCCACCACGGGGAAAGCTACTTTTTCCTCGCGCTCAGCTGCTGCTAGCTCGATGACAATCGATAGTAGCGCACGTTTGGCTCCCCGATTAATCGCGCTGATGGTGCCGCCACCTGGTGCGGTGTAACGTACCGCTTCGTTGTGCTTATCGTAAAACAATAGCTGGCCGCGTTGTATGCGCTCGCCGAGCTGGCATTGCAGTGCCGGTTTGCAACCGATGTAATCAGGTGGCATGAGCGCCACTTGACTTGGTGCTGGTAGCGTATCGTCGATCAGCTGCTCTGGGGCACCGGCCAGAGGCACATCCAAGCCGCGGCGCAATTTCCAACCTGGCTCGCCGTGGGCGGCCTGAGTTTGAGTGACCGGTCGTTGCTCAATCATCGCAGGGGTAGACCGGGTAGTGGACTCCCGCCAATTCTTCGAGCAGTCGATAGACTTGGCAGGCATAGCCAAATTCATTGTCATACCAACCGTAGATGACGCAGTCATTAGCATTGGCGATAGTGGCTACAGAATCAATGACACAGGCCTCGCGCGAGCCAACGATATCGCTGGAGACAATTTCGGTGGAATTGATGTAGCCGATCTGGCGGCGCAACGAGGAGTGTAGCGCGACTTGTCGCATATGTTCATTGAGAGCTGATGCATCAACACGGTCATTTAACCGCAGCTTGAGTACAGCGAGGGAGACATTGGGAACTGGCACCCGTATTGCATGACCGCTCAGTTTGCCGCGCAACTCTGGCAATACCTCGCCGACTGCCCGCGCCGCGCCCGTGTCAGTCAAAACCAAGTTCATTGCGGCACTACGACCGCGCCGTGGCGAAGGATGGTAGTTATCGATTAGGTTTTGGTCATTAGTGTAGGCATGGACAGTTTCCATATGTCCACTCTCTATACCATAGCGCCTATGCACTGAGTGCAACATTAGAGCGACCGCATTAGTGGTGCAAGATGAGGCCGATAGCAAGCGGTCGTCAGGGTTGAGCAGCTGATGGTTGACACCGTGCACGATGTTTTTAACTCCTGCTTTGGCGGGTGCGGTCAACAGGACTTTGGCGACTCCTTTAGATTGTAAGTGTTGCTCTAAGGCCTCTTTTGTGCGCCATTTTCCGGTGTTGTCAACGATGATGGCATTGTCAATACCATAGGCACTGTAATCAATGTCATGCGGCTGCTCGGAGTAGATCACGCGCACCTCATTGCCGTTGGCGACAAAGGATTGGTGCTCTTCATCAATGCGTATCGTGCCTTGAAATCCGCCGTGTACCGAGTCCCGCCGCATCAGGCTGGCGCGCTTGGCCAGCTCGTTCCCTTTTCCTTTGCGCACGACGATGGCGCGTAGCCGCAAGGTATCGCCGCCAGCAGTTTTTTCAATCAACAGCCTAGCGACGAGTCGTCCGATACGTCCAAAACCGTAGAGCACGACATCTTGAGGTCGGTCGATCGGTTTGTGTGAACTGCCGATCAGATGCTTCATCTGGGCGCGCACAAATTCGCCCACCGATAGCCCAGCGGGTTTACCCTGCTCTTCATAACGCAGAGTGATACTGCCAACATCAATCTCGGCACTGCCGAGGTCGGTGATATCGGTCAAGGCCTGTAACACTGGAAAGGTTTCAAACTCTGATAGTTCGTTGCTTTCGACTGCGCGCACAAAGCGATGCGCTTGCATGATGTCAAGCACCGATTGGTTGATCAAAGGTTGACCATAGATGTGGCAGTGGATGTTGCGGCGGTACATTTGCCCGATCAGTGGGATCATCGCCTCGGCCAGCGATTCGCGCTTTTTCCAGTCGATGAAGTAATTTTGCGGACGTGGACGCGCTTTTTGGTGAGGCACTTTTGACACAATGAAAGTCCCAGTGTGGCTAGCAACGGCTGCAACGCATCGGTGCTTTGGGATGACCCCAAGTCCCGCACGCCACTCAAGCCCCTTATTATAGCTGAGCAAATAATGAAGCTTCTGCAATTTGATCAAGCTCCTTGGCCGGAGCAGGCTGGCCAGTGCGTCTCGTGGGGCGGTTTGGTCGGCGCAGCGGAAAGTTTGGCTGCGAGCCAAGCGGCGCAACGCTGGGAGGGGTGCAGCTTGCTATTGGTGGCCGATACCCAGACCCTGACTCAGATCGAGGCCGAGTGCACATTTTTTAATGGCGGGCACCCCCCACTCTGCCTTCCGTGGCGCGAAACCTTGGCCTACGAAGCCTTGCCAGTGGCAGAGTCGTTGCGCTCTCAGCGCATGGATGTGCTCTGTCGCCTGCCGCAGCTGCGCGGCGGTATGATCATCGCCACTGTCGCTGAAGCGATGCACCGTCTACCACCTCGGGCTTGGATCCAAGCCCAGAGTTTGGAGTTAGATGTCGGTGCTGAGTACTCGTTTGAGCGAGCGATTCGCACGCTGAGCGCGGGTGGATATCGCCGGGTGGATACGGTATGCGAGATCGGCGAGTTTGCTGTGCGCGGGGCGCTGTTGGATTTGTACCCGGCTGGCAGTGCACACCCATTGCGGGTGGAGCGATGTGATGATCAGATCGAAAGCCTGCGTTATTTTGATCCCGATAGCCAGCGCACAGTGGCTCGCGCTGAGCGAGTGCGGCTGGCTCCCGTGCGAGAATACTGTTTGGATGAAGCGGGTGTTGAGCGATTTTTGGATGGCTGGCACCGGCATTTTTCCGTAGCCCCTCAGTCCAGTCCGCTGTGCCGAGATCTCGCTGCGGCTCGAGATACGCTCGGAGCCGAATACTATTTGCCATTGTTTTTTGAGCACACAGATAGCTTGTTCGATTATTTACCGGCGAACTCATTGCTGATTTATTGCGGTGATGTAAAGGCAGCTGCCGCAGCATTTGAGCGTTTAGTGCAGGAGCGTTGCCAGAGTCGAGCCGATGATTTGGCGCGCCCACCCTTGGCACCGCCACTGTTATTTCTTGACAGCGATGAATTAGAGCAGCGCAGTAGCGCCCTGCCCCGCCTGTGTCTGCAGAGTTCTGCGCTTGATGCTAACTGTGCTCTCGAAACGCAGCTGCTTTCCGTGTCGCCGGATGTGGTTGATTTTGACTATCTGAATCGCCAATTGGCTACGTCAAGCAAACACCGGGTATTGCTAATGGCGACGAGTGAAGGGCATGCAGAAGTACTGCGAGATGAACTGCACGATGCCGGGGTGAAGGTGTCAGCAGCTGAAGATTGGGCGGATTTTGTCGATGGCGATGCGCCCTGCCAACTAGCTACGGCTCCGTTGGAGCGCGGTTTCGCTTTGGCTGTGCCGCCCATCACACTATTACCAGCTGCTCATTTGCTCACCACCCAAGACTACAGCTCTCGTCCCCAAGCCAGACGACCCAGCGGTGCACTAGGGACAACTGGACACGATTTAGCCGTCTTAACTGTCGGTGACCTAATTGTGCACGAAGAGCACGGTCTAGGTCGCTATCAGGGCTTGTCAACACTAAGTGTAGACGCTCATGAGAGCGATTTTCTAATGCTTGAATACGCCGCTGGCGCACGTCTGTATGTGCCGGTTCGGGATTTATCTTTGGTGCGTAGCTACTGTGCTGGCGATAGCGCTGAGCCCGAGCTCCATGCTCTGGGTGGGCGGCGTTGGCAACGCGCTGTGCGTCGCGCCGCCCGCCGAGCCAGCGATACGGCTGCGGAATTGCTCGAGCTACAGGCGCGCCGTCAGCAGTGTTGCAGTGAGCCCTTGTCGCCACCAGAGGAGGATTACCGACGTTTTGTCGCCAGTTTTCCCTTTGTCCCGACAGCGGATCAAGCCTCTGCTATCGAAGCGGTGTTGCAGGATATGGCGCTTCCCAGACCGATGGATCGCTTGATCTGTGGAGATGTGGGTCTGGGTAAGACCGAGGTGGCTTTGCGCGCCACCTTTGCCGCTGTGCACAGCGGCAAGCAAGTGGCAATATTAACGCCGACGACTGTGCTCGCTGAACAGCATGCAGCTACTTTTCGCCGGCGCTTTAGCGATTGGGCAGTGCGCATAGAGTCGCTGTCTCGCCTAGTTTCGGCAGGCAAAGTACATCGCTTGCTGGACGAGCTCCGCACTGGTCAGTTGGATATTGTTATCGGTACACACCGCTTATTGCAGCAGGATGTGCAGTTCCGCCAGCTCGGTCTAGTGATCATCGACGAAGAGCATCGTTTTGGCCTGCGTCACAAAGAGCGATTTAAGGAATTGCGCACAGCAGTCGATGTGCTGTCGCTGACGGCGACACCGATTCCGCGCACACTCCATGTGGCCCTGTCTGGATTACGAGACCTGTCGGTCATTGCCACGGCTCCAGAAGGTCGGTTACCGATTCGTACTGTGGTGATGCCATGGGATCAAGGCACTGTGCGCGATGCCCTACAACGTGAGTTGCAGCGCGGTGGGCAAGTGTATTACGTGCACAATACAATCTCGCGCCTCGCCCGCACGGCGCGCGAGCTGACTGAGCTGCTACCCGAGGTGCGAGTTGGCATAGCGCATGGCGGCATGAGTGGTACCGAGTTGCGTGCGGTGATGGTGGATTTTGCCCAACGCCGTTGCAATGTGCTGGTCTGCACGACAATTATTGAGAGCGGCCTTGATATCGCCAATGCCAATACCATCGTGATTGAGCGCGCCGATCAATTTGGGCTGGCACAACTACATCAACTGCGCGGTCGCGTTGGCCGTGCCAAACGCCAAGCGCATGCCTATCTATTGACCCCCGCAGATTCGGAGTTAATGAACCCGAGCGCAGTGCAGCGTATGGCTGCTGTGCGCGACACCCGGGATTTTGGTGCGGGTTTTATACTGGCGCGCCGGGATCTTGAGTTGCGTGGCGGTGGTGAACTGCTGGGGCTACGCCAGAGCGGCGAGGATACCGTGCTCAGCCCCGGTCTGTACAGCGAATTGTTGGAGCGCGCTGTGAAGACACTGCGCGGCGAGCCACCGCCGCCGTCACCAGTGCAGTTAGAGCTGGGTGTCAGCGCCTTCTTGGCGGCTGATTATGTGCCCGACATCAATCAGCGGTTGGTGTTGTACCGACGTATTGAGGCCGCCGCTGATGTGCCAGCCTTGCGCGAGTTAGAGGCCGAACTGGTCGACCGCTTTGGCTCACTGCCCGATCCTGCCCGCTATTTGTTGCGCGGTGCTCGCTTGGCACAGCGAGTGCGGCGACTGGGCCTGTGTCGTATTGAGGCACACCGAGGGGGGGCAGTGTTGCATGGTTGTGCCGGACACTCGCTGGATAGCACATTACTACCGCAGTTGCAGCAGGCGGAGGCGTGGCGCTTAGAAGGCGCAACACTACATTATGTCGGGGTTCTGGAGCCAGCTGAGCGCCATGCTTTTTTAGAGCGAGTTAGCTCCGCATTAGAAAGTCAGATAAATAGCTAAATAATCTATTTTTCTATTTGACATGACTGGATTTTCATGAAGTCAAATTCCCGGATATTCGGCGCGCTGAGCAATGTGGCATCACTCAAGATCAATGGGCCACCTGAAGCGATGTCCCAAGTAACTCAACACGAGTTCTGTACGTCGGATCTGATCTACACGCAGCTGGTCTTGCTCCTGTCCTTCGCGCAATTTCAACCCGTTGATGATGACAAAGCCACTGGCGGGCTTGCCCACAACATGAATATGGGCACTGATGTGTAGTGCTGGCAAGGCCTCTTGAATGCGTGTGGGCAACTCAGCGATTTCCAGCACTGCGCTGTTGACAGAGCGCCGCTGCGGGCTTGGTGGTGTTGGCACACTGGCCTTGACAGTGTGCTTTTCGGGTGCGACGCTCATTATTTCTTCCGCCACAGGTGCTGGTGCCACTCGTTCCCGATAAGACCACAGCCCTAGCACACTGATATTGAAGATCAGAATAGCCGCTGCCACCCAGGGCCATACCCGCCGAGCGGGTGTGTTGGGGATGCTCAGCGGACTGTGGATAGACGGGGCATCAGCACGGCGGCGATCGCGCTCAGAGCGCTGTAGGGCATCGAGTATGTAGGACATCTCTACGGAGCCTCCTCTACCTGCTTGCCTTGCAGCTTGGGTACTGTAGCACCGAGGATATTGTTCAGATAGATCAGCACTTCAGGGCCGACTGCAGTCTCGTCTTCGCGACCGATTTCCCCTTGTAATCGACGCGCCCATGCCAACAATTCACCATCCAAGCGTTCTGGCATGATGCTGGCACCCCCTTCGAGCAAGGCGCGCTGATGTGCGAGCCAAGTGACCAGTGAACCCGTAGCACCGTATTGCAAGGCACCACTATAGGCAGCAGGCGGTCGCCATAGCACAGTGTATTGGCCGCCCCAGCTATCGTTCATCAGCGGTTGCAGCTGGGCGGCATCGAACTGCAATGTCTGATCGTTGAGCTGTAGGGTGGCATGTTGTGCATCCAATGCGCTCCACAGTGCGTACAGACCCCTTTGTCCCTGCCATGAGAATTGGCTTAGCACTGCCGGGCGGTCGGCATGCCGCAACTCCTCAAATCCACCATTGGCCGACAGGCAACGCAAACCCTGCCGCCGTGCATAGTCACATGGCATCCCGTCGCGCTGTG
>JABABF010000032.1 GCA_014238345.1 Gammaproteobacteria bacterium | reverse complement strand
GGCGGATGAACACC
Organism: Gammaproteobacteria bacterium; assembly: GCA_014238345.1. Lineage (GTDB taxonomy): Bacteria > Pseudomonadota > Gammaproteobacteria > JABABF01 > JABABF01 > JABABF01. The sequence continues at coordinate 11,503 of JABABF010000032.1, read as the reverse complement.
GCTGTGCCGCCGGAAGGAGTGTTGGCGCACATCCTTGAACACAAGCGTCACGAAGTTGCCGCCCGCATCGCCGCCCAGCCGCGGGCGGCAATGGAGCGTCGGGCGGCGATGCGTCACGACCGACGCCCTTTCGCCGATGCGTTGCGGCAACGGATAGCGGGTGGCGCGGCTGGGGTCATCGCTGAGTTGAAGCGGGCATCGCCCAGTGCTGGGGTATTGCGGGCAGACTACCGTCCTGCCGCCCTCGCCGCAGATTACGAGGCACATGGCGCAGCGGCTCTGTCAGTGTTGACGGACGAAACCTTCTTCCAAGGTGCTGATGCCCACCTTGAGCAGGCGCGCGCCGCCACGGAACTACCAGTATTGCGCAAGGATTTCATCATTGATGAGTATCAACTTTACGAGAGCTGTGTGCTGGGCGCTGACTGTGTGCTTCTGATTGCAGCTGCTTTTGCCGATGCGCCTGCCCAGCTGTCGGCGCTGTCAGCGCGCGCTACTGAACTGGGTCTTGAGGTGCTATTGGAGGTACACGATGCCCACGAGATGGCGCTGGCTCACGATGTTGAGACCGAGCTGCTCGGCATCAACAACCGCGACCTGCGTAGTTTTACCACACGACTTGCAACCACTTGGGAGCTGTTGGAGCAGTCGCCGCCCGGGCGACTGGTGGTGACGGAGAGTGGCATCGCCACAGCGGCGGATGTCTCCGCCATGCGCACACGTGGGGTGCATGGCTTTTTAGTGGGGGAGGCGTTACTGCGCCACGAGTCTCCTGGAGCCGCTCTGCGCTCCCTATTTTCAGGCCATTTGGGGCGCTGGGCTTAGTGCGGCGGCAAACTCTTTGATTCACATATGGTGGTTGCGCTGTTGGCATCACAGTGCCCACGCACTCATTCACTTTACAGTATGCTCAGTTGCCTGGGATGTGAGGCGGAGAGTTTGGAATGGCTGAGACGATGAGCGCCACTGTGCATTGGCGCGGCAGTGCTTGCTTTGAAGGGAAAAGCGGTAGCGGTCATACATTGCGTATGGATGGCCCGCCCGCTCACGGCGGCGAGAACCAAGGCCCGAGGCCGATGGAGACCTTACTTCTGGGTGTCGGCGGTTGCGCGGCCTTTGACATCGTTCATATCCTGCGCCGCTCGCGTCAGGAGGTCAGTGCCTGCGAGTTGCGCATCGAAGCCGAGCGGGCAGCAGTGGAGCCGGCGGTGTTCACTTCGTTGCGAATGCATTTCTTGGTGCGCGGCAAGGCCTTGCGTGAGGATCGCGTGGCTCGCGCCGTGGAGCTGTCGGCCACGCGTCACTGTTCGGCTTCGATCATGCTGGCGGCGGCTGGCGTTGCGATAAGCCACTCCTACGAGGTGGTGGCCGAATGAACTTCCCGGCGGCCTCCATAGAGATGGATGTCGCCCGACCCACGGGTTTGTTGGGTCTGCGCCATGTCGCCCTGTATGTGGCCGATGGTAGCTATGATGCGACGCTGGACTTCTACACGCGGTTGGTAGGGATGGCTGTGGAGTGGCACCCAGACGCAGATAATGCCTATTTGTGCTCGGGCAACGACAATTTGGCGCTACATCGGCGGCGAGGGGAAGCTCCGTCCGGCGCGTTGGATCATATCGGCTTTGCCTTAGCCTGTGCTACGGATGTGGATCGTTGGCATGACCACTTGCGCGAGGCCGGGGTGCCGATAGACAAACCACCCGCCACCCACCGCGATGGTGCGCGCAGCTTCTATTGTCGAGCCCCAGACGGCATTTTGGTGCAATTTATCCACCACGTGCCGTTGGGTGCGTCTCCGGACAGCTCTGCGACCAGAGTAGATGCCTTGGTGTAGAGCCCGTCATGCGGGCATCCCAGCACTGATTGCAATGACTATCAGGAGGCCAGTGCTGGTAGCCTTGTGCTAAAATCCGTAGCTTGTTGCGGGTGTCGCCTGCGACGCTTAAATTATTCCCCCCTCTTTCTGGAGTACATTGAATAATGGCCGAAAGCCGTAGCAAGAAAAAAAATATCCGCCCAGTTTACCGTGTGCTGTTTGTACAACAAGATCGAATTTATGAAGTCTATGTGCGCGGGGTTTACCAGAGCGACCTCTATGGTTTTATCGAAGTAGAGGAGTTTTTGTTTGGCGAGCGTGGCGGCACCATTGTAGACACCTCCGAGGAGCGCTTGCGAGCTGAATTCCAAGATGTGGGGCGAGTCTTTTTGCCAATCGCTTCGGTATTGCGCATTGACGAGGTCGAACGGCGCGGCACCGCTCGTATCACTGATTCCAAGACCACCGAACAGGATAATATTACGCGCCTGCCGCTATTAGGCTCGCGGTCAAAATTACCGCACCGGGATGGCAATAACTAAGAGTTGCGCTGGGGGATGTGGCGGGGGAAGCCGTCCCCCGTATAGTAGCCAGTCGCCACTCTATCAGCATGGTTTTTGCGCACCTCGGGAATGCTTGACAATGTGCGTTGCCAACTCTCCAACAGCTAGCGATTGAAGAGTTCAGCCGCAATACATGCTTGTTGACCTGTTGCCGGACTCGCGTGTCCAACAAATCAGACTTTCCCTAGGGCTTATGAGGGAATTGCGTTATACAGAGATGCCGAGGGATTGGAGGGATTGACGGTTCGCTAATATGCGGTGTTTGTCGACGGTCTGACGGTCTCAACCGCCATGTTCGGCTAGCACTGCTTGCACGGTGGCGAGGCGGATGCAGTCGGCGAACAGCGCCATGGCTTGCTTGACTTCGGTGATGGATGGCACGCTGGGGGCGATGCGGATATCGCTGTCGTCCGGATCATGACCTCGTGGCCAGGTGGCTCCCGCAGGTGTCAGCGCGAGACCTGCTTCAGCGGCCAGTTGCACCACGGTGGCGGCAGTGCCCGCCCGCGTGTTGAACATCACAAAATAACCGCCGCGGGGCGTGTTCCAGCGCCCATAGGGGCTTTTCTGGCGATGGCCTAAGGTGTCGGCTAGCACGCTGTCCACGGCGGCGAAGCGCGGGCGTAACAGGGCGGCGTGGCCGCGCATGTGCTCGCGCAGGGCATGGAGGTCTGGGAATAGCCGCACATGGCGCAGCTGGTTGACCTTGTCTGGCCCCACCGTTGTCACCGCCAGATGACGGCTGAACCACTTCAGATTGTCGGCCGAGGTGGCCAGTGCCGCCACCCCACCGCCAGCGAAGCTGATTTTTGAAGTGGAGCCAAACAGGAATACGCTGTCTTCGGTTTTAGTTTGACGACACAATTCGAGTAGATCGGGTGGTAGCTCAGGCGCACCGGGGGCGAAGTCGTGGATGGCGTAGGCCAAGTCCCAGAAGACGCGGAAATCCGGTGCCGCGCGTTGCCCGAGCCGCGCCATGCGCCCAACGGTTTCTTCGCTGTAGCAGATGCCAGAGGGGTTTGAGAAGTGCGGCACACACCAGATACCTTTCACCGCCGGGTCGCTGACCGCCTCTTCGACGGCATCCATGTCGGGACCTTCCTCGCTCAAAGGTAGCGGAGTCATCTCAATGCCCAGCGCTTCGCAGATACGGAAGTGGCGATCGTAGCCAGGTGTTGGGCACAGGAAGCGCACGGCTCCTTGCTCGCGCCACGGGGGTTGGCCGCCAATGCCGTGTAAATAGGCAAAGCTGATGCACTGATACATCAGCTGCAGGCTACTATTGCCGCCTACTAAGGTTTGCTCAGGGGGAGCCTGCAACAGTTCGCCAAATAGCCGCCGTGCTTCGGGAATGCCAAGCAGGCCGCCGTAGCCACGGGTGTCGTCAATGCCATCGCCGCTGAAATCCCCACCCAATGCGCCATCTAGCGCCGAGGCCAGTGCCACTTGTTCGGGTCCCGGCTTGCCGCGAGTCAAGTCCAGCTTCAGACCGCGCTGCTGCCAAGCTGCATGTGCGCCGCGCAATTCTGCCTCCAGTCGCTGCAATGCGGGAGTATCTGATGGTAATGTGGTGCTCATGCGGCTTATCGTACTCCAGTGCTACTTTCCGTGCCAGTGTGCGCGACCAGACCAAGTCGCTCGTCAAGTATTACGGAGCTCGGGTGGGGTGCTGGCAGTTGCCACGATTTACACCCTATAAAAACTATTAATGAATGCATTATTTATGGATGACTTATGCAAAGTCTGAATAATACACTCCGCGCATACGCTGACTTGCTGCAATCAATCTCCATATTCCTATCAGTGCAACCCCGGCTTTACTGGGGAAATTTTCCATGCCGCGATGTTTTTGCGCCTCGCCATTCAAGCCAAGGATTTCCTCGCCGATCCGGACTACCCCCATTTCTTCAAGCCCAAGGGGAGACAAAGCAGGCTACGCCGATCTGACTCAGGCGTACCATTTAGCGAGGCCATCACTTTATTCACTTGACTTGGCGCCGTCCTTCGTCCTACAGTGAGAGGCGGCGCCGTTGCGCAAAACTGGAGCGAAGCGATGTCCTCTTCCACAGCCGACCCATCCCAGTTGCCATGCTTGACACACTTGGCATTGCATGTGCGGGATCTATCAGCTTGCCTGGCGTTTTATCAAGATTTCTGCGGTTTGGTTGTTGTGCATCAGCGCCGCGCTGGGAGGCAGCGCATCATCTGGCTAGCCGAGCCCGGGCGAGAGCGCGATTTTGTGTTTGTGCTGATGGAGGGAGGGCAGGATCTCAGGTTGCCAGCGGACGATTACCGGCACTTTGGTTTTGCGGTGTCAACACTTGAAGCGGTGGATGCCATCGCCGAGCGTGCGACTGCGGCTGGCTGCCTAGTCTGGGCACCGCGGCAGGAGCCATTCCCAGTGGGTTACTATTGTGGATTGCGCGACCCCAACGGCAATTATGTGGAGTTCAGCTACGGACAACCCTTGGGGCCGGGGGCACCGCCGTTACCATCGAACTGAGTTTGCTGAGAATATTGGCTACCCCAGCTACCATGAGTATTGGAAACACGGGTTTATTTGTGTATGACGGTGAAACCCTAAGCGGGGATACTTGGCATCTTGCCTGCGTGGCTTGGGTGCGCGGCATACAGTGCCGCTACGGGCGAGAGGGACATCACGGAGTTGTCCTACGCCTGTTTTTGATGGTACTGGTGTTGCTGGGAGCGTTCTTGATTAGCCCGACCGCATGGCCCCAGGAGAGAGATATCGACCTCAGCTTCGCTTTGGGCTTGAATGGCAGTTCAATCCGGGATAGCGAGCACCACGCTTGGGATTTCGGGACACAGTTTGCTTATCTGGACGATGCTTGGGAGCTCGGTCTAGGGTGGCGAAATACTTGGGAGAAAGATGCCGACACGATTGAGCGCGATAATCATATTGATGCTAGCTTGGCCTATGGCAGAGACGCATGGCGCGTGGATATGAAAGTTGAATGGCGGCACGAGTCTCGTTCCGGTGTGCTTGAGCGTGATCATCTTCAGAGCCTGTTCAGCCTAGATTATCGCTATAGCCCCAAGTTCGCCATCAATATCAACCATGAGATCAACGATTACCGCGTACGGGACAGCGAGATCAGTGAGAGCGGCATAGGGATTAAATACCGCCTACTGGAAGGCTGTGATCTCAGTGTGCACGGGGAATGGATGGAGATTTCCAATACACGGGAAGATTTCTCGTCCTTCGATGTGCAATTTGCTGTCGACTATGAGGCGCAATTTACCGAGCGCCTAGAGCTCGACCTAATGCTGTCCTACTCCCTGTCTGGCGACGGCAGGTTCGAGTACCGAGAGATCGAATTTGAAGGGGAGCTGGAGTATCAGCTAAGCGAGCGAGTCTTTCTTGCTCTCGAGGCAGAGGCCAACAACCATTACCTCAGCGCCATAAGCCATAACGTGGACTATAGGTTGCAACTGAAGTTTACGCTGTTGTGAGGGGGAAATTAAATAGTGGCAGATAGCCAACGCCCTCTACGGATAGTCTGATTTGTTGACCGCTTGCTAGAAGTAAACAACAGATCCATAGAGTATTGCAAGGGCTACGGTTCAAGGCGGAATCCTCAATAGCTAATCTCTGGCAGCTGGAGAGGTGACAAAGTCAGTCACCTCTATCCCAATAAACTAAAATACTTTCCTCTCCCCCTCCCGCATTAGACACTTCCCCAATGGCTGATCAAGCAGACAAAATAGTGATAGTTACAGGCGCTGGCGGCGGCATCGGCGAGGGCTATGCCAAACACTTCGCCGAACATGGCATGAAGGTTGTCATCGCCGAGCTGGACGAGGCGAGCGGGCAACGCGTGGCCGCAGAGATTGAGGCCAGCGGTGGCGCGGCGCTGTTCACGCATACCGATGTCGGTGACGAGGCTTCGGCTCAGGCTTGTGCCAAGGCGGCTACCGAGCATTTCGGCGGCATCGATTATCTCGTCAACAATGCAGCCATCTTCGGCGGCATGCGTCTTGAGGGTTATTTGGATGTGGACATGGACTACTTGAATCACTTCATGCACATCAATATGCATGGCGCAGTCATTATGACGCGCGCTGTGGTGCCCTTTATGAAGCGGCGCGGCGGCGGTGCCATCGTCAACCAGTCCTCCACCGCTGCTTGGATGAACATGGGCTTCTACGGTGTCGCCAAGTTAGCGTTGAACGGCATCACCGGCTCGCTGGCGCGGGAACTGGGGCACAGCAACATCCGCGTCAACGCCATTGCGCCCGGCCCCACCGACACTCCGGCGCTAGAGCAAAATGCTGGAGACTTTGTCAAGGAATTGCTCAAGACGATGCCACTAAGCCGTATCGGCACGCCGCTGGACTTGGCTCATGCGGTGCGTTTCCTGCTGTCGGAGGAGGCTTCGTGGATCACGGGGCACATCCTCAATGTCGACGGCGGCCAGTTGATGCGTACCTAGGGGGGCAGAGTGGTGGGTAGCCTGCGCGACAAAGGGGTGGAAAAACTGCGGGCGGTCTATGGCGGTCAGCTGCCAACACCGCCAGCGGAGGGCGAGGATGAGTTCTACGACTACATGCTGGAGACATTGTTCGGGCAGCTGTGGTCAGACCCCGCGCTCAGTGTGCGCGATCGCCGTCTGGCGTTGCTCGGGGTTATCGCCGCTCAAGGCGAGGAGATGACTTTTAAGATACAAGCGCGTGCAGCGATGTTGAACGGTGAGCTGAGCGCAGAGCAATTGGAGAAACTTGTGCTGTTCCTGACCCAGTATGTAGGCTATCCAAAGATGGCCAAGCTGCGTATGGCACTACTAGAGGTTATCGGCGAATTAGACCCCCAAGATAAGGAGCCTTAATAAGTGGTTCTCATGCGGTATCAGATCCCCGAGGTGGTGATCGTATTGCGTCGTTGCGTTGGTCTTTGTGTGCTGAGCCTATGGGTAGCCTTGGCCGTCGCCTGTGGCGAAAAGCATCGGGAGACCCCACCTCCGCCAGCTTTCGATGAGGGAACAGCTGCTCCACCACCGACCAAGCGTGCTGTACGGCTCAATCCCATGCGCGAATTGTTCTGGGGCGATTTGCACATCCACAGTAGCCTGTCTTTTGATGCCTATACTTTTGGTGTCAAGGCAACACCAGATGATGCCTACACCTACGCCAAGGGCGGCGTGATAGAGCATACGGTGGGCTATCCGATCCAGCTCTCTCGACCTTTGGATTTTGCGGCGGTTACCGATCATGCCGAGTTCTTGGGTCTGCCCCGTCATGCCGAGCGCGATGATGCGGTGAAGTCCAACGATCGCCTGCGCCGGGCGCTAGACAGCCACAACCGTTTGCGCATCACTTGGCATCTGGCTCGGGTCACGCTACTCGAAATGCGAGGCAACCGTGCCGACCGTGAGAAGCGCTTTAGTGGTCTGCAGGCCGCGGGCGTGTCCAGCCGCGCTTGGCAGCAGGTGGTCACAGCGGCGCAGCGCCACAACCAGCCGCAGCAATTCACCGCCTTTGTCGGCTATGAGTGGACTTCAATGCCCGGTGATGAGAACCTGCACCGCAATGTGATCTACCGCACGGCTCAGGTGCCGGACTACCCTTTTAGTGCACTGGATTCAGACAACCCGATGGATTTGTGGATCGCGCTTGAGGAGCAGCGTGCGGCGGGTATGGAGATGATTGCGATCCCCCACAATGCCAATCTCAGCAATGGTCGCATGTATGCCAAGCACGATTTCAATGGTGAAGACATCACAGCGGACTACGCAGCTCTGCGCATGCGGAATGAGCCCATCAGCGAGATTATGCAGATCAAGGGGCAGTCGGAGACCCATCCAGTGCTGTCCAGTGAGGATGAGTTCGCCGCCTTTGAGATCTGGGATGAGACGATGAGCGCCGCGCAGCTGCCCAGCCAGCCCAGTGGCAGCTACGCCAGAGATGCGTTGCGTACTGGCTTGGAGATGCGCCACCGTGCGGGCTTCAATGCCTATCAATTCGGCTTTATCGGTAGCAGTGATGGGCACAATGCCAGCTCGCCAGTGGAAGAGAGCCGCTTCCACGGTAAATTGCCGTCAATGGATGGCACTCCGGGTCTGCGGTTAGGCACTTCATTGCTCTCGCAGGCTGCTAGCACCGTGGTGCAAAAATGGGGAGCCATGGGCTTGGCGGCGGTGTGGGCTCAAGAGAACACGCGAGCCTCGCTATTTGATGCCATGCGCCGCCGTGAGACCTATGCCACTTCAGGGCCGCGCATCAAGTTACGTTTCTTTGGTGGCTGGTGGTTTTCACGGGCGATGCCGGCGCATCGGCATCGGCTACCCTTGGCCTACACCAATGGTGTGCCGATGGGTGGTGTATTGCCGCCCCGTGTCCGCCAACAGCGCCCGCACTTCGCTGTCTGGGCGATGAAAGATCCAGAGGGGGCCAATCTGGATCGCATTCAGATCATCAAGGCTTGGCTGACAGCCGATGGCGAGAGTCGGGAGAAAATCTTTGATGTGGCGGTGTCCGACAACCGTCGCCCCGACCCGGACACGGGGGTCTATCCCCCGGTTGGCAACACGGTGAACCTGAGTGAGCCGAGCTACACCAACAGCATCGGTGCCACCGAGTTATCGGTGGTGTGGGAGGATACCGAGTTCAACCCCGAGCGTGAAACTTTCTACTATGCACGGGTGCTAGAGATCCCCACCCCACGCTGGACAGCCTACGATGCAGCGCGGCTGGGCATCCCTCCCCCTGAGCCATCCACCCTACAGGAGCGCGCCGTCAGCTCTGCCATCTGGTATCAGGTCGAGCGCTGAGATTGTTGGGCTCGATCAGTCGCAAGCGACATGCTGGATACCGATGGGCAACCACTAATTCGCGGATTTTGCTATGCGCGTAATCGGGACAAAGCCGCCCATGCTCTGCGCGGCATTTTGCATGGCGTTATTGCCGACAAAAAATTAAATGATCAAGAATTACTATTCCTGTCTATTTGGCTTCGCAAGCAAAAGGATTTGGGTGCGGATCGTGATGCAGAAGATTTGTCAGGGGTAATTGAATATATTCTCTCTGATGGTTTGATTTCAGCCTTAGAACTTGCGCAGTTAAAACAGTTGATTAACGAGATATTAAACGATGCTCATCGGGGTGCTTTATATGAAGAAGATTGTATCAATGAACTGCATGGCATACTACTAGGAATTGCTGCAGACGGCAAGCTAGAAGATGAAGAACTGGCGTTCCTAGATAGATGGTTCAGCACCCATGAACAGCTTGTGGGTGAATGGCCTGCCGAAGTGCTGATTGAAAGAATGGAGAAGATCAGAGCAGATGGCGTTATCGATGCGCAAGAGCGGCGGGAAATCCTCGAGCTCATTAAGAACTTAACAGGCAATCGATTCGACGAGAATGGGGATGCAGATGTATCGTCATCCCATATTTTTGCTACGCCCATTTCAGAGTTTGATCACTGTGGTAAAAAAGTTTGCTTTACCGCTAAGTTCCTGAGAGGCTCCCGCAGAGATTGTGAAAAACTAGCTAAAGATCGGGGTGCAATAATTCGTGCCAACGTGTCTGGGGGGTTGGATGCTTTAATTGTGGGGTCGATGACCAGTCGTGACTGGCGGTTCCAAAGCCATGGTAGGAAGATCGAGAGGGCGCTCGCTTTGAATAAAGCAGGCAAGTCGATATCTATCCTTCCAGAACAGCGTTGGCTCAGCTTTCTGTAGCCACTGTTGTAGTGGCGCTATCTGCGATTCTACTGCCCCCCCACACTCAGAACAGCTCGGCATCTAGTCCCATGACAGTGTCGCTGTCGGCGAGAGCCGATTCGGCGAGGCTACGGATACGCGGTAGGATTCGCGCCATATAGAAACGCGCCACCCCTAGCTTAGCCACGCGTAGCGGATCCTCAGCCGGGCGGCGCAGTGTTGCCACTGCCATCTCGCTCCAGACCCAAGCCAGCGCGGTATAACCGAAGACTTGCAGGTATTCAGTAGCGGCGGAACCCGCTAGTGCCGGTTCTTCACGGGAGCGCTCCAATAAGGCTCTGCTCAGTTGGCGCAGGCGACCCACTGCCCCGGCTAGTGGTCCGGCGCAGAAGTGGCACTCGGCATGCTCTTCTGCCGTCAGTGCGCTGTGCTCCATGCGTTGGCACATGCGCTCTATTGCCACGCCGTTGTCGCGTAGCACTTTACGCTCTAGCAAATCGCGTGCCTGAATGCCGTTAGTGCCTTCGTAGAGCGTGGTCACACGCACATCTCTCAGCAATTGCTCGACTCCGTGGTCGCGGATATAGCCGTGTCCGCCGAAGATCTGCTGGGCGAGCAAACAGCACTCAATGCCTATGTCGGTGAGCAGGGATTTGACAAGTGGGATCAGTAGTTGTAGCTCTGCTGTGTCCTCTGCCGACCCCGCCTCGGCGCGGTCGCGCACATGCGCGGTGTGCAGTGCCAGTGCACGCGCCCCCTCTACCAGCGCACGCTGGCTGAGCAACATGCGTCGCACATCGGCGTGGCACAGGATTGGCACTGCCTTGCTGTCGGTCGCCGCGCCGAGGGCGCGTCCCTGCAGGCGCTCGGCAGCGTAGCGGCTGGCGTGGGCGTAGGCGGCTGCTGCGCAGCCCAGCCCCTGCATGCCGACCGCTAGTCGGGTGTCGTTCATCATCGTGAACATGCTGGGTAGGCCAGCATGGGGCGGGCCGATGAGGAAGGCCTGTGCGGCTTCGAATTGAAGCGTGCAGGTCGGCGAGGCGTGCATGCCCATTTTGCGCTCCAATGCAGTGCAGTGCACGGTGTTGTTCGCGCCGAGGGAGCCATCCTCTTCAAAGCGTTGTGAGGAGACGAGGAATAACGACAGCCCGCGTGCGCCAGGTGGAGCCTCGGGCAACCGCGCCAGCACTAGATAGAGGATATTCTCGGCCATGTCGTGGCGGCCAGTACTGATGAAAATCTTGTTGCCGCTGAGACGGAAACTGCCGTCGCCGGCATCCTCTGCGCGGCTCCTGAGTAGCCCTAGATCACTGCCTGCCTGCGCTTCGGTGAGGCACATGGCTCCGCTCCACTCCCCGCAGTACAGTGGTGGCAAGCAACGGCGGCGCATCTCCTTGGTGGCGTGTAAGTCTATGGCCAGAGCTGCCGCCGTCGTCAGC